>JAHJZL010000065.1 GCA_018826405.1 Patescibacteria group bacterium | reverse complement strand
CAGTCTATGGCAGAGAAAGCCAACACAACTCCCTATGTGCTTTTCGCACATTTGCCCGCGCACATTGCACGGTGCGTTGAATAGTTGAATTCCAAGCACTTCTCTTATAGTATTGGCATATTCCACCTATAGCTCAGTTGGTAGAGCAACTGCCTCTTAAGCAGTGGGTCCCAGGTTCGAGCCCTGGTGGGTGGACACGGATATCACATGAACATAGGTTTGTGTGATTCCAGAATGCTGGGATGGCGAAATGGTAGACGCGCCTGCCTTAGGAGCAGGTTCCTTCGGGAGTGGAGGTTCAAGTCCTCTTCCCAGCACACTTGACTTTGTTTGATTAAATTATAGAATACTCTCACGTTCCTTTTAACTGTGAGGGTATTTCGCTATGAGCGGAGACAAAAAAGACGGCAAGGGTGGTGGACACCATGGTCACTCGCCTGCGTTCTGGATCATTCTGGGAATTATCATCGGCGGGTTTGCGGTTTTGATCCTGACGGGATCCAAGCTGTTCGCCGAGAACAACATCCCGGGTACGCAGGCTACGCCAAGGCCAGGTCAAGCGTCTCAGCACGTCTCAGACGCCACCAGCTGCCCCACCTTCAGCCGTACGCGCAACACCTGCGCATTCGGCAAGGACGGCACGCTTCCCATCGGCTCAGACGAAGCTGGACTCTACTTCGTCTACAGCGTGCCCTACGGGCCTGACGAGACCTACACGCGGTATCGTCGTGAAGGCAATCGCTGGGTTGTCTGGGCCTGTGAAGACGAGCCGGGCCCAGTCTTCGCCCAACGCTTCGTTGCCAACGGCGAGGAAGCAGCCGTCGAATACTGGCTGACGCCCAACAAGGCAGACTGCCCAAACTGATACATCCCGCGGGTGCCCCAAAAGGCCCCGCGGGATTTCTCTATCCTCCAACCGTTGCCTTAAGCAAGGCAACTATGCCGTTTGCACCGAAGATAATAACGAGGCCAATAATGCCCCATATCATGTGTTGCTGCCCAGTGCGGCGCTTCTCCTCATCGTCTGATGAGGAGATAAAGAGAACAACTCCCCACACAAACAATACAAACGCACCAAGTGCGAGAAGCGTGATAATAGGCGTAAGAATTGCGTCTTGCACTTTTACAATAAATTCTTGGAAGGGGCTCATGTCTTAATACTAACAGAACCCCGCACCTAGGTGCGGGGTTCTGAAGTGGAGAACGCGTTACGTACTACTGAGAAGCAGGAAGTGTTGGAGCGTAATCAGGAACGTTGTTGTTCAACTGAACAGATCCACGAAGGATGTTCACCAGTCCCCATACAGAAACCATGATGAAGAATCCAATGATTCCCCAGAGCATGAGAGACTTTCCAGTCTCGCGCTTCTCTTCGTCATGTCCGCCAAGGATGAAGTACTGGAATACTCCCCAGATGAACACAATAAAGGCAACGGCGAATACAACCGGTACGAGTACTGAGTTGATAAGATTAACAACGCTTGAGCCAAGCGTGCCAACGTTTGATCCATTCACCTGCGCAAGCGCAAAGAATGGAAGAGCGAAAGCTGCACCAAGATAACTAAGTTTCTTCATAAGTAGAGATTACGGGTAACGCATTACGTATATCCTAAGGATAGACTGGAATAGCTGTGCGTCAATAGAGGGTGCACAGCTATGTGGAAAACATGAAGCTAGCTTGTTGGCGGATTAAAGCTCGGAAGCTTAGGCACATTCTGGCCCCCAAAGCCGAAGGTTGCTACCAAAAGATTGACCAATCCCCACAAGGAGAGCATCACTACAAAGCCAACAATGCCCCAGACAACAAGTTTCTTCCCTTCTTCGCGCTTCTCTTCATTCGCTCCTCCGAGCACGAAGTACTGGAATACTCCCCAGATGAAAGTTATGAAGGCAACGGCAAAGACGAGCGGAACAACGAAGGTATTAATAAGTCCCACGATGCTTTTCATGTACTCTCCGATGTTTGATCCAGACAGTGCCCCGCTTGAGTTAGTCTGTGCAAGAACCGGCAAGTACATCAGCTGAGACGCGATAGCGAAGGCAAATGCAGTAATGAAGATTTTCATAATTGATATGGTAGCAAACTAGATAGTAGAACTAGAGAGGTTATGCACCCGCTCCTGGGATAGCAGTGAGGAAGAGGCGAACTATTCCCCAGACAGAAAAGAGCACAACAAATCCAATAACTCCCCAGAGCATAAACTGCTTTCCTTTCTGTCGGTGCTCCTCCCCTCCAAAGAAGAAGAACCGCACCATGCCAACTAAGAAGAAAAGAAACGCAAAGGCATACAGAAGTGGGATAACAGAATCGTTAACAAGTTCTACGAGTGATGCAGTGAAGTCCTTAAAAGAGGCTGCGTGTGCGCTCGCAGGAAGCAAGACAACTGACGCAAGAAGGAGTGTCTTTTTCAAACTCATAGTGCCTGAACCGTTCCCTGAATAACAAGACCAATTGCCTTAGCCCCAAGAAGCACGAGGCCTCCAATAACCGTCCACATAAGAGCGCTACGAGCGCTTCTGATCTTCTCTTCGTTTCCTTGAGCTGCTACGAACTGGAAACCTACATACACAAGAGCCAATATAAGAACAATAGTTCCCAGCTGAACAACAGCGTCCAAGATTGCATTAAGGAACTGAGGGAGTGTGTCTATGTTGTTGAGGGGATTCTTAAGTCCCGTACCTGCAGACGTTCCTCCTGAGCCCGTAGGCCCTCCAGAAGTTCCTCCCGAGCCAGTTCCTCCTCCTGAGTCCTGTGCCCGAGCAAGAGCTGGTACGAGCACAGCTCCTCCTAGGATTAGGAAGCTTCTGTAGATGTTTTTAATAGTCTTCATAGATTTATTTTAGTGCAGCAGTAAGGGACTGGTCTGCAGTGTAAAGAGCATCCCGCACACTCTCCCTTCCGCTAATGACGTT
>JAHJZL010000064.1 GCA_018826405.1 Patescibacteria group bacterium | reverse complement strand
GTCTGTAGCATACTGCAAATAACTCGCCGAAACTCCAAATTGCCCCTAAGCGTTCGGCATCAGCGAGGTTATTACGTATCTACAAGCCCTCATGGCAACAAGCAAACTATATGTTGGTGGTATTCCATACCGCACAACCGAGGACGAACTTCGTACCGCTTTTGAAGAAGCTGGCGCAGTTGTATCCGCAAGCATTATTAGCGACCGCATGACCGGCCGTTCACGCGGCTTTGGTTTCGTGGAAATGGCAGACGAGGCGGGAGCCCAGGCTGCTATTGACCGCTGGGACGGGAAGGAATTTGATGGGCGTATGCTCTCAGTTTCAAACGCTCGCCCACAGGGAGATCGTCCTCCTCGCGAGGGTGGCTTCGGCGGTGGAAACCGCGGCGGAGGTTTTGGTGGCGGTAACCGTGGAGGAAACGGCGGCTTCGGCGGCGGTGACCGCGGTGGCTACCAGGGCGGCTACTAATTCGTAGCATCGCAGCAAAAGCCCCTCATAATTGAGGGGCTTTTGTGTTATTCATTTCTCCCGTATGCTCAGTACATGGATTCATCACGCGCACTAGAAATTGGCCAATTGCTTCGCGACAAGTACGGAGGCGATCAAGAAGCCGACATAACGGAAGATGTCGCTCGCCTTGATGCGGGAGAGCCTTTGGCATACATAATTGGATGGATTCCCTTTCTTGGACTAACGATTCGTCTTGATTCTCACCCACTCATTCCAAGACCAGAAACTGAGTGGTGGACAGAAGAGTTAGTCGCACACCTTAAAGAAAAGTTTAGGGACACTTCTTTTACCTTGCTTGATCTATGTGCTGGGTCTGGAGCTATTGGGCTAAGTGTACTTAAACATCTTCCAAACGCCCGCGTCTCCTTTGGGGAGCTCGTCCCAGAGCATGCTGCGCTTATTGAAGCAAACCTTGCAGAGAATAGTATTGATAGAAGTCGTGCAGATATTCGCATCGGAGATCTGTTCGCTCCATTTGAGAATGAGAAGTTTTCAATGATTGTCTCTAACCCTCCCTACGTACCGAGCGGAAGAACGTTAGAGAAGAGCGTTACGTTTTATGAGCCTGCGTCTGCTTTGTATGCCGGGACTGATGGTCTTGAGATTATAGAAAGAATAGCGAAGGAAGTTTCTTCACACATACTCCCTGCTGGAGAACTATGGATTGAGGCAGACATAGCAAATGTTGCGCAAACAGGAATCTCTCTCAAAGAAGGGGGTGCAACACGACTTGATTTACGCAATGATCAGTATGGCAGACCCCGTCTGGTCGTGGGATACTACGAGTAATGGAGCCTATCGAGCCGCTCACACTTCCACCTTTCTTAAGTCAGGTTGATCCATCAAAGGTTGTGTCTATATTTTTTGTAGTGCTCTTTATTATTTGGGTTCTCTACACACTCATAACGAGCTACCACTGGCTCAGATATGGGCATCGAAGCTCAGTTGCTATACCCGCGCTTATAACTCATGTGCTTGTGTCAGGTTTCTTGGCTTTATATGCAATTAGCGGGTTTACATATTAAGTATGGAAGAATTTCAACTAGAACCAGGTGAGCGAGTAATTCGTACCGTCCGCAAACACTGGTTTGTTCTTTTGGTTACTGCAATTCCTTTTATACTCCTTGCCTGGCTCCCGACCCTCATTCCAGGATTGTTTGCGCGCATGGCAGAGTCAGCATTCCCTCTTTTGCCGTACATAACTGCAGACAGCCCTTGGTTCCGTCTATTCCTTGGCCTGTGGTGGCTGCTTCTTTGGATTGGTGCCTTTAATGCATTCACACAGTACTACTTAAATCATTGGGTTATTACGAGTCTGCGTATCGTACGTATACGCCAGCACGGATTCTTTAGTAGGGATGTTTCAAGTTTTCTCTTGGGGCATGTACAAGACGTAACAACTAATGTGCATGGTATTTTTGCGGACTTGCTTGGGTACGGGTCTGTACAAGTTGAGACTGCAGGAACGGCATCAAAGAACTTTGTGATGGACGGAATTGAAGACCCGCAGGGTATGCGTGACCTTATAATGCGAGAGATTGCTGAGCTATATAAGCGCAGAAATACTACTCACGTGGGACTGTAGTACCCAGGGCTCCCGCTACCCTATTTCATCTGTTAAAATCACTCTATGAGCGGCAAGCCGTCCCTATCCACTGATTCATATAAGGGTGTGCGCGACTTTTATCCCAGTGAGTGGGCGCGGTTGTCTGCAGCATTCTCGCAAGTGCGTGATGTGCTCTCTTCATGGGGATATGAAGAGTACCAAGCCTCCCCGCTAGAGCGCTCTGAATTGTATGAGAGCAAGGGGAACGAAGAGATAATCAGAGACCAGACATATAGCTTTGAGGACCGTGGTGGCCGCAGGGTTACGCTTCGTCCTGAGATGACACCAACACTTGCACGTATGGTTGCGGGTAAACGACGTGAACTTGCCTTCCCGCTTCGTTGGTTTTCTATAGGAAATAGATTTAGATACGAACGTCCACAAAAAGGAAGACTTCGCGAATTCTTTCAGACTGATGTGGATCTTGTTGGACTTCCCGAAGGAGAAGCTGATTTGGAAATTGTGCAGCTTGCCTATTCAGTGTTCCGCTCATTCGGCGCAACAGACAAGGATTTCATAATCCGAGTTAATTCGCGCGCGCTTCTTTCTGCTGCATGTAGGGCAACGGGATACACCGATGAAGAAGGTGTGCGGGAGTACTGGCAGCTCCTAGATCGCAAGGCGAAGATGTCTCCAGAGGAGTTTGCCCTTGCGCGTGGATCACGACGAGATCCACTAACTGCTGTTGAAGAAGCAACTGATCCAGAAGTTAAAGTCGAGAAAGATAAACTTCTTAAAATTATAGAGACTCTTAAACTTAGGGGTATATCAAATATTGTTTTCGAGCCTGAGATTGTTCGTGGTTTTGATTACTACACGGGAATTGTCTTTGAGATCCAGGACACAAGCCCAGAGAATCCGAGAGCACTCCTTGGAGGGGGTCGGTATGACGGCTTAGTGTCTATGTTTGGCGGAGACCCGCTTCCTGCTATTGGGTTTGCCTTCGGAGACGTTGGGCTTATGGACTTTTTAACGACGCATAAGCTCCTCCCAGAGAACGAGAACACTCCACACCTCTTCATCGGCACACCAACTCCAGCAGATATTCCTGCCGCACAAGCCTATGCAGCTACCCTGAGAGAGAAAACACAGTTTCGTACATTCGTTAATTTAACTGAGAAGTCTTTGGGGGATCAAATTAAAGACGCAGTTAAAAGAAAGATTCCATATTTCTTGGCCTATGGGTCTGAGGAGGCAGCCACGAAGGCCGTTCGTCTTAAGGAACTTCTAACAGGAACTGAGACTGGGATTTCTCAAGATATTGTTATGCAGCACATATACACTAAGGAGCAGGAATCATAATCATGCGAGAGATAACGTTCGATATTGAAACAGCAAATATACTTCCCTCTCTAGCAAGACAAGATGTTACACGTCTTGAACTTGCTGTTGTTGCTATTCATGACTCTGAGACTGGAGAATTCTCTTCATATTCTAAAGAAGAACTTACGAAGCTATGGCCGATTATTGAGAAGGCAGATACGTTAATTGGATACAATTCCAACTCTTTTGATATTCCCCTCCTGAATCACTACTATCCGGGAGACCTTACGCAGATACATTCAGTTGATCTTATGGTTGAGGTTCAACAGGTGCTCGGGCGCAGATTGAGGCTTCAGTCTATTGCAGAAGCAACGCTTAAAGTTGGGAAGTCTGGCGACGGTCTTCAGTCTGTACGGTGGTGGCAGGAGGGTCTATACGACAAGGTACGTGAATACTGTATCCAAGATGTGCGTATTACGCGCCAGCTGTATGATTACGCGCTTGAGAAAGGAGTCCTTAAGTATAAGGACCTTAAAGATATTAGGGATGTGAAGCTGAGCACATCTTCGTGGCAGCAACCAAAGGCGGCTCCAGCCTTTACTCATACACTTGAGCTGTAGCTTGAATTTTTATAATAGTGTGTTATTTTGCATACACAGTACCTTTTAGTTATAGCCCTCTAGGAGATGGCAAATGCGTGCATACATCCATGTCGTAGGGCGTAACGACCCCACGGCCAAGATTGGGGAGCTATTTGAAAAGCTTCCAGGTGATTACCGTGTCTACTTCTTCTGGTACGATGCAGATTTCACCCAGGTGACCTGCAGCGTCGGGAACTTCAGTCCGGACGAGATCACCCAAAACATGAGCCTCCTGGACACGATCGGAACGGGTTTGGTCAGCACCATCCCCAACGCAACGGTCTTGGTGAGGCACGATGGAGGTAAGCTCCCTGCGTTCAAGAGCGAGTACTCGCCCCAAGACGCCGCCGCCTGAACCCCCGCCCTACGCACCCAGTGCGTAGGGCATTTTCATTGGCCTACATGCTATGATTTTCATATATGGTAGACACAGAACGCATGCGCCGAGAGTATTTTCTTCCAGGCGCTATTGTTATTGCAGGGCTCATATTAGCTACAGCTGTATATGTGCTGAGGAGTGATAACTCTCCAAAGCTAACTGGAGGAAATCCAGAAGCTGTCCGTGCCGTAACTCCAATAGACCACATTATCGGAAACCCAGAGGCAAAGGTGAAAATTGTTGAGTATGCAGACATTGATTCTGAGTACAGCAAACAATTCCAGGCAACCATGCAGCAACTCATGAGCGAGTACGCAGCTAGCGGACAGGTTGCTTGGGTATATAGACACTTTCCTCTTCTAGACAGACACGCCGCGGCAGGATCACACGCAGAAGCAGCTGAGTGCGCAGCGTTCCTTGGAGACAACGATGCCTTCTGGAGATTTATTGATGCAATACAAGCAGCAGCTCCTAGAGAAAATCAGTTCCCTCCATCTGGCTACCCGGCAATTGTTGCTCAGCTCGGTCTTCCCGCAGGAGAGTTTGACCAGTGTCTTAGGAACGGACGCTTCACTAAAAAAGTCTATGACGATATAGCAAATGCACTTGCTTCTGGAGCAGAGGGCACTCCCTACACTGTGCTTGTTGTTGAAGGCAGGAAACCAATTGCAATTAATGGAGCACTCTCCTACGACAACATGAAGCAAGTTATTAACGACGCTATCGGTCGCGCACAGTAGCATTTGACAAGTATTTCTCAAATGTGACAATTAATATATTGTCACTCACTAGCACAAACTCTATGTCTGAAGGAATGCCTAAAGAAGAAGTTAAGAAGCCAATGCAGTCTAATGTTGTTGAGCTCAGACCAGGCGCCGTCCAGGATCCAACAACAGGCACTGTGCTTGGATATGCTGAGACACCAGAACAAGTGGCAGCGCTACTAACCCAAGCAGCAGAAGACAGAAAAGCAGCATAAACAAAAAAGAGCTCCTCAAAGGAGCTCTTTTTTTATCCAAACCGCACGCTGCACCAGGCGCACTCAGAGTCATCACAAGTCTGATTCCAGAATGATAGAGAAAGTATTTCTGCAGCAACTCGCTGTATCTCTGTTTCGAGAGCAAGCACTTCGTCTTCTGAGATTTCAAATACTTCTGTGCGTATTCGATCCTTCTCATCAGGTTCAACAAATTCGATAACTCCTTCATGCATGTGCCTTGGTGTCTCAGAGCGTGCCAGAAGCATTCTATAGAAAGAGAGCTGGCGATAGTAATTGCCGTTGCTCGCCTTAG
>JAHJZL010000063.1 GCA_018826405.1 Patescibacteria group bacterium | reverse complement strand
CGTGCAATAAGTACTTTAATTAGATTTGCCGAGACGGCGCTTCCAAGTAGCACATATATAAAAGACCGTGCATAACGTCGGTGATTCCTGAGAAAGTACACTGCTCCTGCACCAATAAGCACTGTTCCGAGTGTTCCTGCGAGCGCAGTTACAACAAGAAAAAACTGAATGCTCGGTAGTGTTTGAAATTGTGCCAAAACACGTGCAAGAGGAATATCTACAGAGCGCAACAACTCTGGCAATTGCCACGCAATAAATGTAAGCAGCGCAAACACTAAACCTAAGAAAGTGGCTTCCTTGAATCTATTCATAACTTCCGGCTATCATACGCCCAGTGTAGCAATGCTTGGCGCTGCCGAGTGTGGCAGGTTTCATCCCCTGCCCTGCAGGCATAACGTACCTGCGCAACGTGTCTTACCATTTGTCTCCATCTTTTTATTTGTCTTTCGTCCTCTTTAGGCAACCTGCGTCCACTAAAGTACCTGCAGTACCACTGAAACCAGCCCCGAGGATCATCTTTATAGATCCAACCTTTTGCTCTCCAAACTGAAAGCGGTTGCGAAGCATCAACTCCGAAATAATTACATGATCTGTCATGCCCGCCAGGAGACAGGCGTGCATGCTCAAACCAATCTAACGGGAACTCGTCCTTGCAATCAGTCATGTACTTTCCTCCAAACACACCGAGCGCGAGCATTTCTTTAGGAGTTAAGTCTGGAGTAAATTCTGGTGAGAAATTCTCCCCCATCTGCTCAGTGCGCAAATAGGTATACCCCTGCTGCATGTTGTCTGAAACCGAAACAGTGACTGAACGCATATGAAGCAGTATAAGCGAAAAGCGGGCCCCAGAGGGACCCGCTTTTCAAGAAGACTAGCTCCTTATTTTAGCTCTGCATCAATGAGAGCCTTAACTGCATCATACGGCTGCGCACCTGAAAGGAGCGTAGTACCAATGATAAGGCTTGGTGTTCCGTTGATTCCAAGTGCTTGTCCTTCTGCACGATCTGCTGCAATAGCAGCTTCGTACTCAGCACGCTTGTCTGAAACAAGCTTAATCACGCGATCACCATCAATACCAGAGATAGTTCGTGTGAGCGCTTCAATACTTGCATAGTCACCGAAGCCATCGAACTCATCGTCCTGAGCTTCAGCCATTGCACGGAACCAATCATAGAAGCGGTCAGGATACGCATCCCATACAGCGCGTCCAAAGACTGCCGCAGTCATAGAGTCTTCCATGCGCTCAGGATTCTTTGAGTACTCGTCCAGGAACTGGAAGTCCTTGAATACAATCTTTACCTTTCCGTCCTTTACATAGTTCTCATAGACCTCTGCAGTAGTACCGAGCTCAAACTGTTTGCAGAATGGGCACTGGTAGTCGTACCACACAGCCATAACAACTGGGGCATTCTTCTCTCCCACATACGGACTTGAGTCAGTATCTACATCTTTAATATCAACTGCCATAGCCTGTCCGTCGTTCGGTGCATTCTTTGTGCCGCCCTGCCCAAAAGCAATAGCTACGGCGATAATTACACACCCAAGAACAACTGCTATCGGTGTTAGATAGCGCTCCATAAAACTTCCTTGTGCATTGGTTTCCATACCTGATTTATATCCCTATTTAAGTGTTATGGGACTAGTATACCAAACCCCCGCCAACAAGGGCGAGGGTTTGGTTTTACCTATTCCGTACTAGTTAGGGAATGAATGTAAGGGCCTTTCCAGAAGTACCAGCGCGCCCAGTACGTCCAATGCGGTGTGTATAGTCCTCGTATGTAGACGGCAGATCATAGTTGATCACGTGCGTTACACCTGAGATATCAAGACCGCGAGCAGCAACGTCTGTTGCAACAAGTACACGCACATCGTTTCTCTTAAAAGCAATGAGGGCTTTCTGTCGAGCGCTATGTGTCTTGTTTCCGTGAATTGAATCAGCGCGAATACCTACCTGACGAAGATCCTTCGCCATGCGCTCTACGCCGTGCTTCGTGCGACCAAACACTAGTGTCTTTTCAAACTCAGGCTCCTTAAGAAGCTCTGCAAGTTTTTCAAACTTTTGTGAATGATGCACCTTCACCACGTCCTGATCAATCATGTGAGAGGTCTCACGAGTCTTTACAGACACAGCAACTGGATCTTTCAAGAAAGCTCCAATAAGTGCCTGAATGTCGCGAGACATTGTTGCAGAGAAGAAGAGCGTGTGTCGCTCGCTGCGCATCTTTGCAAGAATGAAACGCATGTCGTCGATGAATCCCATGTCTAGCATGCGATCAGCCTCATCAAGCACAACGGTGCCAAAGTGAGTTAGATCAAGATCTCGTCTCTCCATAAGGTCCTTAAGACGTCCTGGAGTTCCGATAACAAATGCTGGATTACGCTTTAGTACACGAATCTGTGGAACAATGCTTGCTCCACCAACACAGGTTACAGAAGCAAGACCGAGTCCCTTAGCAAAGCCAAAGAATTCAGACTCAATCTGTATAGCAAGCTCGCGAGTAGGAACCATAACAAGCACACGCTCGTCGTTTCCGAGTTCACGGAACTTAAGTACCTTGTCTATAAGAGGAATAAGGAATGCTGCTGTCTTTCCAGTTCCTGTGTTTGCAATACCAACAACGTCCTTTCCAAGAAGTACGTGCGGGATTGATTGGTCCTGAATTGGCGTTGGAGTGATGTATCCCTTAGCTGCAATGTTTGCCTTAAGGCGCTCATCAACAGCGAAGTCTGCGAATGCATGTGTTGACTCGTATACCTCTACATCCTCTGCAGGCTGTGCCTTGTTAACAAGCTTTGAAAGGTCTACAGCCATCTCCTGATAGCCGCGTCCTCCGCCACGTGCGGGACGAGCACCACTTGAGCGATCTGGACGAGGTCCTGAACGCTCTGGGCGACCTGAGCTCGGACGACGAGGTCCGCCACGAGAGCCTCCACTTGAACGGCGCTGTTCAACAGCGGCAGTCATAGGACGCTTAAATCCGTTATCTAGCGCAAAGCGCATACCTGCTTCATATGCAGGATTTGTTCTAGTATCGCGTCCCTTAAAACTAGAACGCTGGGGTGCGCCCGTACGGCGTGGGCCGCGTGAGCGCGTATCTTTCTTTGTATCCATGTTGAGAATGCTGAGCACGGGTTTGCCGTGCCTTGTAAATTATAAGGCGCCAAAATTGGCTCAACCGTTCTCGAGAGTCTCAAGCGATGCGCTTCTGCGCGGTGCCTGGTCTTGAATTCTCTTCAAGACGGCGATCCGTGGAGGAACTGTTGTGAAAGTAGTATACCAGAAGCATGATTTTACGCAAGTAGCACAAGAGCGCCCCATGGAGGAGCGCTCTTGTGCTACTTCGTTAGCCTAAGCAACGGGATTCTTTCCCTGAATGAGGCGAATTAAGACCATAATAATTGCCACAACAAGGAGAAGATGTACGAAGCCCCCAAGGGTATAAGACGTAACAAGGCCAAGGAGCCAGAGTACGAGTAAGACAACTGCAATTGTATAAAGCATGGGTATGTTCGCTATGTAGATAATAGCTACATCATAAAGAACCCTGCGTGGAGAATTAATGAAGTAGGACACAAGAAGAAATGGAGGAGGAAGTGTGCAGTGCACGCAGCCTCATCCAGGATTATTTTTTGAAGATGACGAGAATTTTTTCAGCGGGACGCAAAAGCTCGATGAAGTGATGCTCCGAGGACGTAAAGGGCCCGAAGACTTCTTCGATCTTTTCCCTGACCCATTCATCGTCCAGGTTAAGCTCGTGAGAATCTCTCGCGAGCAACTGGACAACTGCCCGGGCCTCCCTGCTTTCATGGGGAGCATCCCACGGATACCGCTCCAGCATCGGGTTCACGAAGGTCAGTCGCCTGACCGTGAGTTCTCCCTCCTGAAGCGGGAAACCGATGCCGAGTTCTTCAGCAACAGCAGCAACCCGCCCCAAAAACTCTTGCTTAGCTTGAACGCCCAACATTTGTTGCACTCCCTTCCAATTCCAGAATGAGGTCTTCCCCACTCCTTCTTATGTCCTATCTGTCAAAGAATGTGTGTACCCTAGCAAACACGGGCAGAAACGCAAAACACCTCCCGAAGGAGGTGTTTGTTTCGTTACCGACGAGCCTTAGCTCTATCGCTGTCTGTAAGATACTGCTTACGCAAACGAACACTTTCAGGAGTAATCTCCAAGTACTCGTCTTCGCTCATAACTTCAAGACCGCGCTCAATTGTAAGCGTGTATGGAGGGAAGAGGTTGATAGCCTCATCGTTTCCAGAAGAACGAACGTTTGTAAGGTTCTTTCCCTTAGTAGGGTTTGAGGTCATTTCCTCTCCCTTAGAAGTATTTCCAATAACCATTCCTTCATACACCTCTGTTGCAGGAGAGATATAGAGAATACCGCGCTCTTGAAGACCCCAAAGGGCGTATCCAAGTGCCTTTCCTGTTGCCATGGAGATCATGGATCCAACCTGGCGCTTCTTGATTTCTCCAGCGTATGGCTTGAAACCAAGAACACGTGAAGAAAGAATTCCTTCTCCCTTTGTATCAATAACGAACTGACTGCGGTATCCGAGGAGTCCACGAGTTGGTCCTTCAAGTGTAAGACGCACTACGTCTCCATCCTGTGTGAGGTTCTGAAGTACAAAGCTACGTGTGCCAAGACGCTCAATAATAGCTCCCTGATACTCGCTTGGTGTATCGATGATTACTTCCTCGTATGGCTCCATCTTTACTCCCTCCTCTTCACGCACAATTACTTGTGGCTGAGAGACCTGCATTTCGTATCCAGCGCGTCGCATGTTCTCAAGCAAGATTGCGATATGAAGCTCTCCACGTCCTGAAACCTTAAAGGCATCAGGAGATACGAAATCAACCTTAAGTCCGACGTTAACTTCAAGCTCTCGCTCAAGGTACTCGCGAAGCTGACGACTGGTTACATACTTTCCTTCGCGTCCTGCAAATGGAGAGTTGTTAACGAGGAAGTTAAGCGTAATTGTTGGCTCATCAATAGCAATTGCTGGAAGCGGTTCAGCGTCCTGACTTGTTGCTACAGTCTCTCCAATGAAAATATCTGGAAGACCGGCAATAATAACGATGTCTCCTGCCTGTGCTTCAGTTACCTCCACGCGCTCAAGTCCTTTGAAACCAAACATCTTTGTGAGCTTTCCTGTGCGCGTTGCACCATCTGGCTTCTTAACAATGACGTTGTCTGTTGATTTAACTACTCCCTCGTACACGCGAGCAATAGCAAGACGTCCCAAGAAGTTGTCGTAGGCAAGGTTGAATGCCTGGAGACGAAGTGGCTTCTCTACTTGCTCTGGTGTTCCTGCAACAGGAACAAGTTCAAGAATAGTATCTAGAAGCGGAGTAAGATCCTTTCGCTCATCGTCAAGCTTCTTCATAGCAACTCCCTCACGTCCAATTGCATACACAGTAGTGAAGTCAGCCTGCTCGTCAGAGGCGCCAAGCTCAAGGAATAGTTCAAGCACCTGCTCTTCAGCTCGATCTGGATCTGCTGCTGGCTTATCAATCTTGTTAAGCACAACAATCGGCTTGAGTCCGAGCTCCAAAGACTTCTTGAGCACAAAACGAGTTTGCGGCATAGGACCCTCCTGGGCGTCTACGATAAGGAGCACTGAGTCAATCGAGCGCAGTACGCGTTCTACTTCAGAGCCGAAGTCTGCGTGACCTGGAGTGTCAACGATGTTGATCTTAGTTCCCTTGTACTCAACTGCTGCGTTCTTTGAGTAGATGGTAATACCTCGCTCCTGCTCGATGGAGTTGCTGTCCATAGATACTCCCTCAGCTGCCGCACCGGTCTGCTTCAAAATTGCATCGGTAAGAGTAGTCTTCCCGTGGTCCACGTGGGCGATAATTGCTATGTTCCTGATTTCCATAAGGTAAAAAATAAATGCCCCGAGGGCTGTTGCCTACACCGTACCGTATATATAGGTATACCGTCAATCTACAGCGGGTTCGTCTTCTTTACTTTAAATACCTCTGCACGTTTGCAAGATGTCCTGTGTACGTCACTGAGCAATGGATTTCTCCCTTTCTATCGTGCAGATAGTAGATACAACTTGTCTTCTGCGGATTAAGCGCGGCCTCAATAGATTCCAGAGATGGGTTTGCAATTGGATGCGGCGGAAGTCCTGAGTACTTGTATGTATTAAATGGAGACTCCAGCTTCTTGTCCTCTGATGTTGGTACTGGCCACCAGTTCCCCTCCTCTCCGCGTATGTACTGAAGTGTTGCATCAACCTGAAGGCGCATGCCATCGTTTATGCGATTCCAGAGAATACCTGAAATTAAATGCTTGTCGTCTTTTGCAGCTTCTCGTTCGATTAACGAGGCCATTATAAGAACTTCGGTCCAAGATACATTCTTCTCTGCTGCTTGAGGGGCGTATTTCGCAAACACTTCTTCAAACCGCCCACGCAAGCGTGCGGCAACTTGCGCAGGTGCCTGGTCTGAAGGAATGAGATAGGTGTCTCCATAATAGACTCCCTCTGTCTGTGCGAGCGATGGCGCAGTATCTACAGTAATCCATTGTGCCTTTTGCTCGTCAGTCCAGCGTAACTTCTTTGCAAGCAGCGTTGCAATCTGCTCTTTGCGCCATCCAGGAGGAAACGTAACCCAGGCAAGATACGGAGGCTCTGTAAGTGCTTCAGCTATAGTCCACGCATCCATGCTTGGACTAATGCGATACCCTCCTTCTGCAATCCCTCTTAAGTTTCCTGTTCGTGCATACGCAATACGAAATGCAGTAATGCTGCGTATGTACCCTTCAGTTTTAAGATCGCTCGCAATCTCTTCAAAGGTCTCATCCGGCATAACAATGAGTTCTTGCATGGGAGCCCCTCGATCGACAGGCCCGAAATATCTTGCGTACACTAAGAAAAAAGCGAACAGGAATACAACGGCCCCAATCCCTATATATACAGAGAGCTTTCTGGAAGGACGGTGCCTGCGAACTGTTTCAAGGAACGGAACGTGCATGGATAGGTATTGTAGCGCACCTTTGCTTACTGCTGCTTGTGGAACAACGCCCGCGCAAGCGTCAGATCGTCATACGAAAACTTGTTTTTAAGTGCTGTGCGCACTGGCGCAAGCTTGTCTGATCCCTTCTTTGAGAAAGCCTCATATATTGCTGGCAATCCGTCCTGCAGACGCTCTGGAATAAGTTCAAGCAACGTGTCTTCAGTTATACGATTTGTTTCTAACAGTTTTGCTGCATGGTCCGATATTGTTCCGAGTGTGAGCGAGCGCTCCAAAGCAATCTCTGTAAGCGGCATGCCGTCTATAAGAAGTGCGAGTGTTTCGTCGTGCGTACTGCGCTTCGGTGCTTTCTTTTTCTCAGTAACAGTGACCTTTTTAAGAGACCCTCCTGACTTCTTTATGAAATTTTGCTCCATGAGCTCGCGGTCTCCTGCAGCATCAAGCCCCGCAAAAGTAGCGGCTGCAGCTTCTGATGCTTCTTGAAAATCCCTATCTCGCTCTGCAACTCTTGGGTGCACTGAGAGTGCCTGCTCGCTCCATCCAAGCAAAAATACTCCGTCTAATCTGCGCACACGAGAAAGTGCTACATAGCCCTGTCCATGTTCAAACGCACGAGAAAGATCAATGGCAGCAGCGTCCATACTCATTCCCTGACTCTTGTGCACCGTTATTGCCCATGCAAGTCGAAGTGGAATCTGAGAAATCTTTGCTTTCACTTTTCCATTCTCCTCAACAGCCCAGTCTGCAGGCGCAATGGTTATCTCCCGTTCGTCATGCGTTTCAATAATCGGATAGCCTGTTCCTACCTCAAACCCAATAACTGTTCCGAGTGTGCCGTTTGAATATCCTGCTGCAGGGTTATTCTTCGTAGCCATAACAATGGCTCCTTCTTTAAGGAGTAGTTGCTCAGGGGAAAGACAACCACGAATAAGTGCCTGAGCTAGTGTTTGAGACCCAGAAGACTCCATAGGAAACTGGTACATCTTGCCAGAGAGTCCTTCAAGTCTCTCTCTGTTAATACGGTCTACATCGGCATTGTGTGTAAACAATTGAGGGGTGTTTTCGTCATAACTATCGTACTCAGACTCCCGCGCCATGATTCTGGACACGTGTGTGTGGTCCCAGTCCCCATCACGTATGGCATTAAGTATTTCTAGAAATCCGAGATCGTCTTGGCGGTGCTGCTCAGTAAGATAACAAATGAGCGGATTTAATGATCTCCATGCAGTAGATTCAAACGCAAACTCTGTCTCTCCTCTTCCGATTGGTGGCAACTGGAAAAAGTCTCCAACTAAGACAACCTGCAACCCTCCAAAGGACAGGTCTGGTTCTTGTCTCACCTCCCTCGTTACTTCATCAACCATTGAGAGGACATTCCCAGAGAGCATGGATACCTCGTCTATGATGAGTACCTTTGCTTTTTGTATTCGCTTTGCAACATGCTCCTTATGCGCGATTGCATCAAGAAGCTGCGGTGTCATATGGTCTGCAATTCCTATACCGCTCCACGCATGCAGGGTCATGCCGCCTACGTGCGTTGCTGCTATTCCAGTTGAGGCTGTTATGGACGGCTCAATAGAATGAGAACGAAGCCAGGAAATATACTCGTTAACCGTATGTGTCTTTCCGCTTCCGGGGCTTCCGGTTAGGAAAACATGTGCGCCTGTCTTAAGAATGGAGAGTGCGTCCTGCTGTGTCATGCCCTACCGGTGTTCAATACGAAACGTGAATCGGTAGTCAGCATCCGTAACTGGAGTGGTTGATACCTTAGCGGGCGCAACATCAACAAGCGTTACGGTGAACGCTTCTGTAGTAATGGTTGTGCCAAGGGTAAATTCTGGAGTACTTGTCCCAAGTCCATCAGTCACGGTTGTTTGTACGCGAACTGTTCCTGCTTGAATACACTGCACATCGGTTGGACACCTGCTGTCTTCAAGAATTTCTGTTGGCGTAACAGATACACTCCATGCCTCGACGCGTTCGTTGAGTTTTGCAATTACCGATACTCCTTCAAGTTCAACAACCTCTCCTGTTTCGCTTTCAACATACCGAGTTATGAGAAGTCTGCCTTCTATAGTTTCAACGATTATAGATACTGGTATCCTTCCCGCTTCTCCAGTACTGGTAACCATCACGACCTCTCCTGCTACTTCGTATATGCCCGTATCCAATTTTTTAACAGAAACTATATGTATGTAATCAGGCGAAGGACTTGAAGTAAGTCTACCCGGAGCATTAAGTGGATCTGCTGCCCATGCTTCGATAAGCGCGTTTGCTACATATGGTGCGTAGACGGATTTAATAGTTTCCGCAGCATCTGGCTCAAGTAATAAGACTGTGTCTAGTTGATTGCTGAAAGACTGCACGAGTGCTCGAACGTCTCCCTCATGTTCTCCATCTAACACTCCTTCTGGATGTGTACCTATATAGGAGTACGCGAGAGCACCAAGGACGAGGAGTGCCCCGAGTATCCATATGTACATGAAGGCATGGTGTTGGGTGGCGTGCTTATGAATCTGCATATGCTCCTAGAATACCATCTAAGTCATGAAGGGATGCAGAAAATGTTGACATGAAGCTATATATGGTATAATTTATGACTATGTCTATTTCTTCGCGTATTCAGCCCATACTTACTAGTCTTTCAATACGAAGCAAGGCGCTCTGGAAGCGCTATCGTTCTTTGCGTGTCTGGCAGCAAGGAGTACTTGCAGCACTTGTACTCGCCCTTCTTATAGGAGGGGTTGCGTTTGCACGCTCTGGGAATACTGACACTACTCCTGCTAAGGGTCGTACTGTCACTCTAGAAACAGTACGTGAGCTCTCAGGCGGAGGTAGCTCTGTTAATTTGATTGGAACTGTTCGCTCAATAACAGAAGCAAATATTCTTGCACAGACTGGTGGTACCGTTCGCGCTGTACGTACTACGCTCGGGAAAAACGTTCCTGCAGGATTTGTGATTGCTGAACTTGAGAACGCTGCAGAGCGGGCAGTTGTTCTGCAGGCCGAAGGTGCCTATGAGGCTGCAGTTGCAGCGCGCAGTGCACAGTCTCTTCCAGACACTCAGGTAACTGCACAAAATGCATACCGCAATGCATACACAACTCTTGATACTACACTTCAACTTTACGTTGATACCTTCTATGGGGGTCCGACAGCTGTTGGTCCTGATTTGCTTTTGTATCCTGACCGAGACACGGCTGTGCGTCTTTCAAGAGAGCGCGCACGCATTCAAGGGCTCATGGATCAATGGGAATCTGCACTACCCTCTGTAAATAGCCGCGATCCACAAACACTTCTTACAGAGGCAGAAACTAATACGCGTTCTGTTGAAACATTCTTAAATGAGCTTGCGGCGGCAGCGAATCAGTATAATTCACGCGCGACTACAGAGCAGCTTTCAGCACTTGCAACTGCTCGCGCAAATGTAGGGAGTGCACTTTCAAGTCTTACTGCAGCAAGAAGCAGCTACCGTAGCGGAAGCACGGGAGCTACTGCAGGCGCAGACGCTTCTGTAAAACAGGCACTTGGAAACTTACGCGGTGCTCAAGCAACTCTAGAGCGCACGGTTGTACGGGCTCCTATTGGAGGACAAGTTAACTTCCTTCCTATTCGTGTAGGAGACTATGTAACTGCATTTACGCACGTTGCTACGGTTGCCCAAAACGGAGCTCTTGAGATCGTTGTCTATGTATCAGAGAACGATCGCGATCTGCTTGCAGCAGGAAGCAAGGTTGTTGTTGAAAGCGAGTACGACGGAGTCATAACATCTGTATCTCCTGCTCTTGATCCCGTTACTAAACAGATTGAAGTACATGTCGCTGTTACGGGAGCAAGCGAGCTTGTGAACGGACAGTCTGTACATGTTTCCTTCCCTGACCTTGCAGCCGAGACAGACGAGCTTCCTCAGTCTGAAGGCCCCGTACTGCTCCCACTTTCTGCCGTTAAGCTTCGTGCAGGCGATCGCATTGTCTATACCGTAAACGAAGACAGTCGGCTTGTTGCCCTTTCCGTAACTGTTGGAGAAGTTCGCGGAGATCGTATTGAAATACTCAGTCCACTCTCTCCTGATCTTCGTATCGTGCGCGATGCACGCGGACTCTCTGAAGGGCAGAGCGTAGAGGTAGCAAGCTCTGTTAACTAGTATCCATGACTTCTTTCTGGACATTCTTTATTAAGAAAAACCATTTCACTGCGCTACTTGCAGCGGTGCTAATTCTTGCTGGTACCGTTGCGGTGATTAGCATTCCTAAGGAATCTTCTCCTGAGGTGCAGATTCCTGTGGGCATTGTTACCACAGTTCTTCCTGGAGCGTCTGCTGAAGATGTTGAACGTCTTATTACGGACAAACTTGAAGACAAGGTGCTTGGCGTTGAGCGTGTGACTAAAGTTACTTCAACCTCAGGCTCAGGCGTTTCAGCCATCACAGTAGAGTTTGAGGCAAATGCCAACATAGAGAAGTCCATTCAGCTTTTAAAGGATGAAGTAGACAAAGCAAAGCCGGAACTTCCCGCTGAAGCTGAAGAACCCAGAGTTACTGACGTAAACTTTGCAGATCAACCAATTCTTATCATCTCTATTGCAGGAGACCTCGCTCCTGCTGAACTTACAAAGCTTGGTGAAACTGTTCAGGAAGAGATTGAGCGCGTACCTGGAGTTTCTTCTGTGTCACTCTCTGGAGTACGCGAGCGTGAAGTGCAGGTTATTGTTGAGCAAGCAAAACTGCGCCAATACGGTATTTCTGTATCTGATGTCACGAGCGCTATTCGTGCGTCTGGTGTTGCTTCTCCTGCCGGAAGTATCACCATCAGCAATATCCAGTACGATATTCGTCTTGAGGCTGGACTAACTAAAACAGAGGAAGTTGGCAATATTCCTTTGCGTGGCCCTGGAGGCGCTGTGCTTCGCGTGCGAGATGTAGCGCGCGTTGTTGACGGCTTGTCTGATGCTACAACATTCTCACGCGTCTCTGTTGAGGGAAATCCTTCAGCGCCTGCACTCACCCTTTCAGTATTTAAAAGTCGAGGAGGCAACATCCTCTCAACAGGAGAAGACGTTAAGCGTGCACTTGCAGATCTTTCAGACGGAGCTTTGTCTGGAACTGAGACCGTTATTTCTTATGACGCAGCTGAGGATATTGCCCATGACCTGAGCGAGCTTACTCGTGTTGGTCTTGAGACGGTAATTCTCGTTATGATTATGCTGTTCCTTACGCTTGGTTGGCGAGAGTCTCTGGTTGCAGCAGCATCTATCCCTCTCTCTTTCCTTATTGCCTTTATTGGGCTTGCGGCGAGCGGCAATACTATCAACTTCATATCTCTCTTCTCACTTATTCTTGCAATCGGTATCTTAGTTGATTCTGGAATTGTTGTTGTTGAAGCAATCCATACACGTCTTGCACAGACAGGAGACAAGAAGCTCGCAGCGAAAGCTGCCATTAAAGAATATGCGTGGCCGCTTGTAGCAGGAACATTTACTACCGTTGCAGTATTTATTCCTCTCTTCTTCCTATCAGGTATCGTTGGCAAATTCATTGCATCCATTCCCTTCACCGTTATCTTTGTGCTTATTGCATCAATCTTTGTTGCACTTGGGTTAGTGCCGTTGCTTGCGATATACGGACTTCGTCCATCCACATCAAAACTTGCAGAGCGACAAGAGAAATACAACGAGGAAGCGAGAGCGTGGTACGAACGATTCTTGCGCAGCATTCTCGGGAATCGCAAAAAGGAAAACCAGTTCATGGCCCTTATGGTTGGTCTCTTTATTCTTGCTCTTGCGCTCCCTGCAGTTGGTGCCGTTAAAGTTGCCTTCTTCCCTGGAGAAGATTCAGACTTTGTATATGTAGAGGTTGAGAAGCCTCAGGGCACGGATTTGTCTCAAACAGATCTGTCAGTGCGAGAAGTTGAAGAGCTTCTGTACGCTGATACACGCATAGAGTCTTTCGTATCTGAAGTAGGAGCCGGAAGTGCTTTTGGAGGAAGTGGTATTTCAGGAAGCAAGGCAGCGAATATAACGGTTAATTTCAAAGACTCAAACAAGCAAACGAGTTCCGAGATCGTAGAAGATTTAAGAAAGGAACTTGCTTCAGTTACTTCTGCAAAGATAACGGTTTCTGAGCCAGCAGGAGGTCCGCCTTCGAGTGCGCCCGTACAGGTAACCTTTGTAGGAGAAGACTTGGCTGCGCTTGAGGAAGCACTACGTATGGCTGAGCGAGTACTTGCAGATGTACCAAACACAACAAACATCGCTTCTTCAATGAAGGATGACGGAGCTGAGTTCGTGGTGCGCCTTGATACAGCTAAAGCAGTGCAGCTTGGAGTCTCTCCCCTAACTGTCGCAGACACACTCCGCACTGCGCTCTACGGAGCGAAGGCAACAGACATTCGTACTGGCACTGACGATATTGAAGTACGTATAAAGCTTGATCTGAATCAGGGGTACAGAGATCCTTCAGAGACAACACACACTACGATTGAATCAGTACAAGCGCTCTCAATTCCAGGAAGCCAAGGACCAGTACCACTTGCAACCATTGCCTCAGTGTCTTACGAGCCTGCAAATGCAGTTATCAGACATGAAGACGGATACCGCACAGGCACCCTTACAAGCGATGTAACAAAAGACGGAAATGCGCTTGCAGCCGTAAGCGAATTCCAAAAGCAGATAAAGAATATTGATCTTCCTGAAGGAGTCTCACTAAAGATTGGCGGGGAGAGTGAAGACGTAAATCAGTCTTTTGCAGAAATGGGTCTTGCACTTCTTGCGGGAGCTGCACTTATGCTTGCCATTCTCGTGCTTGAGTTTAATTCATTCAGACACTCTTTGTACCTGCTTGCAATTATTCCGCTTTCTCTCATTGGAGTGTTTGGCGGGCTTATGCTCACTGGTTCACCACTTTCCTTCCCTTCAATGCTTGGAGTTATTGCGCTTGCTGGTGTGATTATTAACCATGGGATTATTCTCATGGATTCCATGGCTCGTATTGGGAAGTCTTCAGGAGACCGTTCACTTACAGACGTTGTTGTTGAGGCGTCGGCATCCAGATTCCGTCCTATTTTGCTTACGACCGTTACTACGGTTGTGGGCATGATCCCGCTTTCATTTGCATCCTCGCTCTGGGGCCCGCTTGCCTTCTCAATTATGTTTGGGCTTGCTTTCTCAATGGTCCTTACCCTCATTCTTATTCCTGTTCTGTATCACCGCTGGCCGGGCAAGGAAATAAGGGAACAATTCAAAGATAGTGCATAACAAAAGACCCGCATCACGCGGGTCTTTTGTTATGCATCAATTTATTTAAGAGGAAGCCTCTACTGAAGCATCAGCTGCAAGAGCTGCCTGAACACGCTCTAAGATGCGTGCCCATCGCTCTACATCAACTGAAGCAGAAGCTGATCCGGATACTGAATTTTCATCAGCCTGCATCGTAGTGTCAGCCGATGCAGTTGCAATCTCGTCAGCAATACGCGCTTCTAGATCTGCACGGCTTTCAGCAGAAGTCATGAGGAATGAGTACCAGGGATATTTAACTTCAACGGATCCGTTGTCGTCAATGTGTACCTGCACAGTCATCTTTGAAGGAACAACTGCCAGGAAGCGTGCATCTCTCTTGTACGTGAGATCCATTCCATTCTCACTTACTACAACTCCTTCAAAGCGCGCGTCACTTTCAAGAGAGTTCTGTGCGTATGCACGGAAGCTCTCGCTAGAATTTACATCCGCTGAACTCTGAATCATTGCGTCTGCAGAGCCAGATGCTCCGAGAGATTCGCGAGTGACAGAAAACTCCAAAGTTCCAGTTCCGCTTGTGGAAGTGTCTTCCATTGCTTGGTCACTTGAAGTTGAGGTGTCAGCGTCAACTGAATTAAGTGTGTCAGCGCTCACCGTTGCTTTGTTTGAGTCTGCGCCTGCGTTCACGTCCAACATCGTATTTGTGTTGAGTGTTTGTGCTTGAACACCACCAGCAAGGGCGATGCCAAATGCACACATAAGGGCTAGGGTGCCGTATTTAATCATAGATAAAGATATATAGGTTAGAGCGGCACGGCCGCGTATCCACTACAATCCCATTACTGCGATTAAGGTTTCATGAAGAACTATTCTGAAGGTGCAACAAGCATCAGATTGAAAGGAATATCTGAATCAATCTCATTCCCATCTCCATCTAGCTGCCGAATGGTGTTGTCGTCTACACGCATATAACGCTGTGCCTTCTCTGGCATGCTTGGATCGAGAACAATAACCGTTGTGTCTATATCCGTACGAGTTCCCTGCTCAATATCCCACTCTCCCTGAGAGACGAATGGTTCTACGTCTCTCTCAAGGTATGTAAGAGAGAGTTCATAAGTTCCTCCAGAAGCTCCAGTAACTGAGTTTGTGAGCGTAAGGCGAGTTAGTATTCCCGGACAATCAGCACACGAAGTTATGCCCTCGTATGTTTGCGCTCCTCCCTCAATAGGAATTGCAACGGGTGGCTGAGTAAGGTGTGCTGGGGGTGGTACAAGTGCCAAGACTATTAAAGCAAAGAGAGCCAATAGGGCTGTAGGCAAATACTTTTTCATATACTGCTAATGATACACCCGAGGGTCTTCCCCGCTACACACATGTGTAGATTTCAAAGGGGTGTTGACAAAAAATGTCACTTGTTGCAAACTGTATATATCAATAGCAAAGTCGCGTAGAAGAAGCAGTGCGTTCGCTCTCCTCTGGTTGTGATGCAGTTGATGTTATTTAGGTGCGAATAGAAAATTGAACATGCAGACAGGAACTATCGTTGGTCTTACCGACAAAGGATTTGGTTTTATCAAGGGCGAAGGAATGGAAAAGGATCTCTTCTTCCACTCAAATGAGCTCGTGAATGTTAGCTTTGACGATCTTCGTCAGGGTGACCAGGTTACTTTTGAAATCGGCGAGAGCCCTCGCGGACCAAACGCAATCAAGGTTAGCAAGGTTTAAGCCTAGCTTTCTAAACAAAACAGGCGCTCCTCGGAGCGCCTGTTTTGTTTATCCAAAGAATCCTTTCTTTACGTTTTGATCTTGATAGTTAACGAAGAGGCTTGATCCTGCTTTCTTTGGTTTCTGAGATTCCTTCTGCTTTGGTGTACCTGTTCTGGTATTCTCTTCAATCTTCTCTAGAAGTTGTATCACTCTGTTTATCTTCCAGTACCACGCGAGCACTTCACGCAGTATAAACAAAGCAAGAAGCCCGAGAAGTATTGGGAAGACAATGTTTATATCAAACGCAGGCATGACAGATTAATACTCAATCGTAATTGGGAACGATACCGAGCCGTCGTTCTCTGGCAGTCCCGATGGATTATCTTTCTTAAGAACCAGTGTTGCAGCACCCATATAACTCTCTGGTGCTTTTATTTCTGCAGTAAACGGAACGAACTCTGTAGTCATCCAATCTCCCTGTGCTTGTGCAACTGCAGTTGCAAGCACCTTTCCGTCTTTGTCGAGAAGCGTAATTGGGAATGACGCTTCAAAGAACCAGTTTCCTCTCGCTTCACCCATAACTGAAAACTCCTTTCCCGTAACTGCTCCAGGAAACGGTAGTGACACGGTAATCATGTCAGGAGTCGCATTTACGTATGTAGTCTTTTCAGGAGTCTCTTCTGTGTACACGCGTCCGTCAGGAGTTGTACAGTGTCGTCGCATTCCCTCTGTAACTTGATATCCTGCAGCAGAACAGTCTTCAAAAGAAAGGACTGTCGCTGGATCTATATAGGTAGTATCTGCTTGTTTCTCGTTATAGATATAGGTATTAAGAGCAAAGAAAAGCAGGCCTAAAATAGCAATGGCGCCCAGAAGGTAAAGTATTGGTTTCAACATGTAGAAAAGTATACCAAACGATAGATTAAGCCTTCATGAAAGTGCATCCAGGCACATTCTGTGCGGTTCAGGTTCTAAAGCACCTTTGAGCGATACTACCCAAAGGTAAATGCGAAGAATTGGACTCCTGCACCTTTCACCCGTAACTCAAGCACATGCTCACCAGGGGTAACGTTATTCACAAGATCATACAGTCTGCTTTCTGTAATAGTTACCTGGCCATTCTTAACATCTGACCCAGCCCCCTCTGTAAGAAGTTTCCCATCTTGCCACACCTCAACAACAATTGGAGAAGCAGCGTTAGCAACTAAATACACTGCTCCTGCGCTATAGCGATACAAGACACTGCTCTCTGTTACTGATTCAGTGTATTCAGGTGCTGTTTTCCAGGTTCCTCCTAAGTACAAAGTATTTCCCTTTGGGTCTTGAGGAAGCGTATACGCTCGCTCTCCAACACTTCCCCTAACACCATTCCCTAAGTACTCATTCCTTGATGCTCCGAAATATGTTTCAGGACTCTGAACTTTCGTAGCCTTCTTTGCGTTTACAGTTGTTACTCCACCAAGGTTAATCTCTTCATTCAAGAATTCAGCACGCTCCTTAAGGAGTTCTCGAATCTTTGCTTCAGTCTCTTCATACGCCCCCTCTCCAATATGGTCATAGACGATATTCCCATGAATATCTATGAGGTACTTGCGGGGCCAATATTGATTCTCGTACGCTCTCCAGGTTCCATAGTTGTTATCAAGAACAACTGGATACTTAATACCAAACCGCTGCATTGCTTCACGTACATTTCTAATGTCCTTCTCAAAGGCAAACTCTGGAGTATGTATGCCGATGACAATAAGTCCATCATCCTCGTATTTCTCGTACCATGCATTCACATAAGGAAACGTGCGCTGGCAGTTAATGCAGCTGTAGGTCATGAAGTCTATAAGAACGACTTTCTTCCCTATGTACTCCCCAATGGTGAACTCCTCTGAGTTAACGAAGCCAGCAGGATCAGCAATTTCTACATATGGCTTGCCAATACTAGAAGAAGTTTCCTGCTCGGAAGATCCGTTAAGAAACAGGAAGCCGATACCCGTAGCGACACAGATAGCTAGCACTATTCCGATAACTAGTTCCGGTTTCATATGTTTGTCTTTTGTAAGAGCACTTGCTCAAATTTTGTTATATCAAAGTATCCACTTTCAAGAATCTGTGTTTCCAGCTTCTTCTCTAGTCCTACGGCGATCATAATTCCGAGCACAATAAACAGAACTCCTATAACTCTCTTAACTATTCCGCGAGAGTCTGCCACACCAGACAGGCGGTCCGCAAAGCGCTGTCCAAGGAGTGCTATGAGAAGCAATGAGAGCGAGAGTCCGAGCGTATACGCCAGAAGATATGTAGTGCCGAGGAAGAAAGATGCAGGTAGCACGGTCGCAAGGATAACGAAGTACGTAGGCGAACAGGTTGAGAAGATGGGCCCGAGGGCAGCACCAACAACTGCGTCTCCCCATAGGCTTTTCTTTTGATGTCCCTTGCCTGCAAGTTTGTTTGAACTTCTAGAGATCAAACTAATTCCTGGAAGCCTCTCCCACAATGATGGGAATACCAGCGTGATACCAAACAAAACTAGAATACTTCCTGAAAGATACGTCCATGTCTGCGGCGGCACCATAATGAATAGTGTTGAGGCCTTAAGCAGAAACGTAAACGCAATAACAGAAAGAGCGAGCGATCCTACAACAACATACGGAGTGAACTTACTCCTGCCCGTTGCTGAGCTCCCCACTACAACAGGAAGCAGCGGCAAAATACAGGGTGCGAGCACCGTAATAACTCCCGCAATGAATGAAACAATAAGAAACGTCATTGTTATATGCGCTCTGAAATAAGTGCACTTAGAGTAGGACTACCATCCCATTTCTTAATAAGTGTTCCATCTGCAGCTACCTGTACGAGCGTGTGCTGGTAGGTAACTCCATACTTCTGTTTGAGTGCAGTCTCCGTGTCGTAGTTAACTTCTAGAATAGTTAAATCAGAAGGAATAGTTCCTGTGTTTGATTTGATGTCCGCATCAAGTGCACGGCAAGTTGGACACCAGGTGGCCTTAAAGAAAAGTACGACATCTCCGTTCTCTGCGAGGGCTAACTTTTCAGAACTGTACATTTCGTATGAGCCCTTTTGCATCATGCTGTCTTCTCCTTCCATCATGGAGTCACTGTCTTTCTCCATCATCGCCCCTTCTTCTTTTTCCATCATTGCGTACTCATCCTTCATCATCGTGTCTCCTTTAGGTTGTGAGAAGGCATACACAGCTCCTCCAATACCGAGAAGTACGATAATGCCAATGATAAGAGGAGTGGCGTAACTTTTTGGTGTATCCATAACTATTTATACTTACTGTAATACCTACAGTATTATCTAGTTTAGAAAGTATGTAAAGTCTACTTTACATACTTTATCCACACCTACAGTCTTCTGTCTCCGTATATACGAACTAGCGTCTTTGCTAGAACCATTCCAAGAAGCGCGTACACGAGCCAGTAATCAAGCGTGTGCGTAAATGCTTGCCAAATAATTCCAATCAAAAGAATGAGTGCACCTGTTAGAAAAGCCGCCCTGCCTGCGATCATACGATGCACTAGTTCACGCTCGTCTCCTCCCTGTTCTCGTACAACGAGCGTTGCAAAGATCCCGAAAGCAACAACCAATAGTCCGAGAATCAGCATGTGGAACATGTCAGTCATCCATAGACCAAAAGGATTTAAGAAGGCTATTGCTAGTACTAGAAAAATAAGACTCGCTCCTAGTTGTAAAAGTGTGTTACGTGTCATGGTTTGAGGGTAAATAGATTCTCTACAGATACTTTAAAATACGTTGCTATTTTAAGTGCGAGCAACACTGAAGGTGTGTAGTTCCCTTTCTCAATAGCTATTATAGTCTGACGACTCACCCCAACAGCAAGCGCAAGCTCCTCTTGAGTCACATTGCTTCGTGTGCGGTGTGTATTCACTAAGTTACTAACGGTTTCGCGCATAGTAGAAGCTTACTGGGCAAACATGTGCTGTCAAGCAAGCTTTACATTTGTGCAAGCAGCACAATAATAAGAATGCCCGTGCTGTTGAGTACATACGTAAGTAGCATAAACTGCCATTCACGTATCTTGCTCAACCCCATAAGAGCTATCCCTGCTTCGTCAGGAAGCGGAGACGCAATAATAAGAGCGCCGAGTACTGGAGTAAACCATCCGAATCCCGGGCTCTTAAAGAGTGAGAAAATTGGATGCTTCTTAATGCGGTCTGTAATTGGAGCAAGCTCCACAAATGCATCTCCCCGAGCAAATCTAAAAATAAGAAGATCGCCTAATACCCCACCTGCTCCTGCGGTGAGAGCTATGAGGACAGGATTGTACTGCTCAGCAAGGTGAAAGAGTACAGCTCCAGAAGGAGCGACGGTAAAGGTTGAGACAAAGAATATTCCCGCAATAAATGATCCGAGGTAGCCATACGAGCCAATCTGCTGAATCATGGCGTGAGCAACTGGTGTATCAGCAAGCACAATGAACAATGCAATGCTTGCAAGTGTTAGAAACGTATTTTGGTACGCCCACTTCTTCTGACCAGGCTTCATTCCTCTAGTGTATGCTATTTCGCTGCGTGTGTAACACGCTGAGGGAATGGAATTTCAATACCTTCTGCATCAAAGGCAATCTTGAGTCGCATACGCAACTCTCCTGCAACATCCCATTGCTTTATAGGAAGGGTTTCTCCAAGAATCTTTATGATAATCGCAGAGTCTGCGAACTCTTCAACGCGCAAGAACTCTGGTGCCTTAAGTATCTGCGTCTTCCATACCGGATCCTCTGCAAGCTCCTTCCCTACACGGTTAACAACCTCAATTACGTGATCAAGCTTGGAGCTATATCCAATACCAATGTTCAGATTCACTCGAGAGAATCCCTTTGAAAGATTGGACACCGTGTGTATTTCTCCGTGCGGTACGTGGTGTACCGTTCCGTCTAGATCTCTTAATGTTGTCATGCGCAAAGACAGGTGCTCAACGAGGCCACAGGTAGTATCAAAACACACTACGTCTCCAGTACGGTACTGATTCTCAAGAAGAATAAATATGCCTGATATAAGGTCGCGGATGAGATACTGCCCTCCAAACCCAAGTGCAAGACCAACAACTCCAGCAGCTGCGAGAATCGGCCCTATAGCGATACCAAACTCAGACAAAAGCATCATGAGCGCAATAATCCACACCAGTATTGATACTCCCCCGCTCAAAACCTGAATGAGAGTATTTTCTCTCTTCTCTTCAGCTTCCTTGGAGTGTGCTCCCTGCTTAACTAAACGACGGACAAGACGAGCTATTAGTCTGCCCGAGAAGCGCTCTATGAGAAAAGTTAAAACAACAATGAACAGTATGCGCAGTCCGTGTTCTGCGATCCATTCGTTTGAAAATGCGTACAGTGTTGTGAAGATATCATTCATACCTACACCATACCTGCCTCAGCATGTATGGCAACCTTGAGAATTTAAATCATCAATACAGCTCCTGCAGCAATCAGAAGTGCTCCAAGCAATGCTTTCCAAGAAAACTGAGTTCCTAAAAAGAGGAGTGAAAATATGAGTACGAACACTACGCTTGTGCGATCTAGTGCGGAGACTCCAGGCGCAGGACCTATTTTGAGCGCAGAAAACATAAAGAGCCATGATAGCGCTCCAGCAACAGCCGAGAGCGTGATGAACAATAACGGCTTTCCAGTTGGAAGTGATTCAAGGCTAAGTTTTCCAAGTCCCAATGAAACAGCAACTAAGAATACTGCCATGATAATGGCGCGTACTGTCGTAGCCACGGTGCTATCAAGCCCCTCAAGACCTATCTTTCCAAAGATAGCGACCAGCGCCGCAAAGATTGCGCCGAGGAGCGCAAGAAGTACCCAGGACATGTCTACTTACGGAACGAAACGTATCCTATGTAGAATCCAGCCAACACCGCAATACCAAGAAGAAGTGTTACGTGCGGAAGAAAGATTTCGTACCAGTACGCTCCGACTGCTACACCAAACGAAATTAAAGAAAGCTTAAACAGACTAACCTGCCACCACGTATACTTGTAGGTTTTAAAGATATTCATATCTTTAGTGTATACCTATCCGAGGGCTCCAAAGAGCACCAAGAGGATAACTAGCTAGCCTTCTTTTCCTCCTCTATAACCTTCTCTTCCTCCTTTACAACCTCAACTGCTACTGCCTTCTTAACTGAGAAGCGAAGAAGTGCGAACACAATCATTGCAGAGAAAAGAATACCAATAACATTCACCACAAAAAGCATGAGTGCGTTGCTAAATACTCCCCATTCAAAAACTGAGAGCGCAACACCTGCAGAAGCAAGCGGCGGCACGAGCGCCACAGAAATCGCAACTCCTGGAAGTGTTTCGTTTAGGTGCGGTTTAGTCATAGCAAATGCTGCCGCAAATCCAGCTATAGCTGCAACAATTGCATACATGAGCGCTGAGTAATCATTTGAGATAACTCCAGGGGGCAGAAGTGCAACGCCGCTATGATCAGAGAACAAGAAGCCGATAGCGAAACTTGCTCCGAGTGCGAGCAATACTGATTTCAAGAGCGTATAGAAAGATCTTCCAAGCAGCTTGTCGTCTGCAACAATAACGCCAAGAGCAAGAGAAAGAAGCGGATATAGAAGCGGTGCAATGAGCATACTTCCAACCAGAATAACGGTGCTCTGCAAAAGGATGCCGAATGAGGCCATCGACACAGACAATACAAGCATCATGAAGAAATCCTGCCGCGGAGTTGCGTGCTGGATTATGCCCTGAATTGCCGTGTTCTTTTCTTGTTCCTTTAGGTTGTTGAAGAGTGCTTTAAACATATGGGACTATAGTACCAGATACTGAAAAGCCACTATAACAATGCACCAAGAAGCCTAAAGGCTCCTGTGTTTAATTGTATGTTTCTTTATTTACTCGCCGTAGAGCTTAAAAAGAGCGGTAACTCCAGCAAGATTCTTCTCCCACTCAGTTGTTGTGTGTGAAGATAGTTCTACCGTAATTGCAGGAATACCTATGGAAGCAAGCCATCCCTCAGCATCACCGGTTATAGGGTACGCCGTGAACGATTCAATTGCTTGGTACTTTGCTGCTGTAGCATACGCATTCATGAGGGCGAGCGTTCCCAGAAGTACACCCTCGTCACACTCAGACGCATACACTGCATTGCCTTGGCTATGCCAGAAGATAACTGCAACAGGATCAGTAGCAAGTACGAAGTCACGCACTACTTTTGCTTCTGGCTCTGAGAATGGTGCAGTCCCAGCACTTACTGGAGTATTCCTCCAAGTGCTCTCTGGTTGCCAATGACAACTGAAATTTCGGTTTAAGTCTACGTTGTTTGCATTGAACCTGCCTGCAGCAAGTACTGTCGCATCAGTTGAAGCGTCAGCTGCTGTGAAGCGTCCTTCTTTCCCTGTTACAGCGATCAATCCGTCAGGATTTGCGTTCGGAATAATGCTCACGGAAACAGAGCTCGGAACGGAGTCTGGATGCTCAGCGAGATAATCCATAACCTGATACGCCAGAAGCACACTATTCCATTCGTATCCTCCATGTATTCCTCCGACAAACAGGATCCTGCGTGGACCTGTTCCATACGTAGTTACTTCTATAGCGTGCCCGCCTGCAGACCTACCTAGTACAGATGTCTGTGCGCTTGAAGTTGTTGGTGCTTCTTGAACGGGTTGCGGTATTTCTTTCCGCTGCGTGAGTAGAAAGAATATACCTACTAGCACAAGAGCTAGGGCAACTCCGCCCGCAAGAATTAGTTTCCTTCCTGTCAGAGGTACCTGCATTATTTAGCGTAGTGTGCGAGGAGTGCTTCTATGCCCGCCTTATTCTTATTCCACTCCACATCTGTGTGATTGGTGAGGAGCACGCTTATTCCAGTGATGTCATTCTTCGCAAGCCAATTCACCATATCTCCTGTTATTTCGTAGAAATCAAACTCTTGGTGTGCTGGGTATCCTGATGCATCTGCGTATACCTTTGTTATTTCAGATGTCTCTTTAGTTACCCCTCTATGGCAATTAGATGCATACACTCCTCCCGCTGCGCTGTACCAGACAACAACGGCGGTTGGGCGATTACTTTCGATGTAGCTTTTGATTGCTTTAGACTCTGGTTCTGAGAATGCAGATGTGCCTGCAGATACTTCCTTGTTCTGCCACGTGCCTGTTGGCTGCCAGTCACACTCAAAGTTGCGATTCAGGTCTACGTTGTTTGCGTTGAAGCGTCCTGGGATTGTAGCTGCAAGTGACTTAGTAACATCAGCTGCCGTGAAGCGTCCCTCTACTCCGATACCCTTCTCTAGTCCGTCAGGGTTTAGTGTTGGGATTACGGTTACAGACTCATTCGCAGGAATTGCTTCTGGGTGTTCAGTTAGGTAATCAATCAGTTCATACGCAACGAGAGACGTATTCCATTCATATCCTCCGTGTATTCCTCCTACAAAAAGCAGTTCATCTTCTCCTGTGCCGTAATGGTAAGCAGTTATATCTCTTCCCTCTACTGACTTTCCAATAACAGTCATCCCTGGGTTCATAGTGTCATCAGATTCAGTACCTGAGGGTACTTCGTCAGACTGCCCTGTAGGCGCCATGGCAGTGCCTGAGCGATCTCCGAAATAGTAATACGCACCAGCACCAAGGCCGATGAGGATAATAAGTGCAGCGATAGAATAGAGTATTTTCATACTTCTAGTATACAGGTCCTGATATGGAGCGTTCATGAAGCAAGGTTTCTATAGAAAAATTAAAAGAGCCGCAGTTCCCAGTATGGAAAAGCGGCTCAGTTGAAAGAGACGAGGGCGTTAGCGATTCTTTGCCCCAGCATGACCTGCGCGCTCATAGAAGCGAACTTGGACTTGTTGGTCCTTAATGTTGTTCGCGTCCAGAATCTTCATGACCCCAGCAAGCATTGCTGAGGCCAGAATCTTCAGCTCTTCAGGTGTGAAGTTCCACTCCTGATGGTAGAAGACATAGATCCGCAGCTCTGGCTCGTTAAAGGCTATGACGTACGGGTCTCCTTCTACGGTTATGCCGTACTCGGTCTTCTCGGGACGCACCTGGCGGATAGCTTCGCGGAGAGCACTTTCAAGTTTTCCGAAAACCAGTCGTGCCTCCCTTCTGGAAAGCAGTTCCGTATGATAACGGCCTTCAATCATGGGCATGGCCCACGCTCCCTTCAATCAAATAGAAACAACAACGACTTTATATATCTAAATAGCACAATTTAGCTAAAAGTCAATTATCCCCTACGAGCTGCATCAATTGCAGCTGCGTCAATCTTCTTCATGGTCATCATGGCTTTGAATGCGCGCTCTGCTTCTGCGCCGCCAGCAGCAAGGGCTTCAATTAGAGTGCGGGGCGTGATCTGCCAAGATACTCCCCACTTATCCTTACACCATCCGCATTCGCTCTCCTGTCCACCGTTCTCCACAATTGCATTCCAGTACTTGTCTGTTTCTTCCTGAGACTCTGTTGAGATCTGAAAGGAGAATGCTTCGCTTTGTTTAAAAGTTGGTCCTCCGTTAAGTCCCACACAAGGAACTCCGCAGACTGAAAACTCAACTGTTAGAACATCTCCCTGTTTTCCATCAGGAAAGTCACCTGGCGCATGGAAAACAGTTCCTACTTTGCTGTCTGGAAACGTTGCTGCATAGAAGTTAGCTGCTTCCTCCGCATTCTTATCAAACCAGAGACAGATGGTGTTTTTTGGAGTCATGACTATTTACTCTTAATTACAATATGTATGTCTTTATTATGGCATGTGCCTTTGGCCTCTAGTACAGGGTAAGAAAAACAGCCCACGCACTCTTTGAGTACGGGGCTGTGGTTAAGCAAGGATGTCCGCCGATTACGACGTAGCCATGGCGATTTCCTCAATAGTGCGCATGACTGCATCATAGGGGTTTTTATCCCCCACGATCGGACGCCCAACGACGATGCGATCCGCTCCGGCCTTGATGGCCTTTGCGGGAGTCATGATCCGATCGGGATTCTGATCATCCCCGGGAACGATCGCCCACGTCGGCCGGATGGCCGGCGTGTTGAGCGACAGCACGACTCCGAACTTCGCCCGGAGCATCTCTACCTCTTTCGGAGATGAGATGAGGCCGTCGATATTCGCTTGTGCCGCGACTTCGGCGAACCGCATAACGGCTTCCTCAGTCTGGCAGGTGAACATCGCCTGTGTGTCGGCGTCCTTGAGACTCGTGAGCACTGTCACGCCGAGCACTTCCGTGTCCGGCAGTTCAGCTTTCAGAGCCTGCATGGCGGTGAGACCAGAGACGCACATGGTGGTGAGCAACTCCGGCTTCGCCTCGCGCAAGAGGACGCCATCCGTAGAAAGCGTCTCGCTGATGTCAATCAGCTTGAGGTCAGCGAAGACCCGCAAGTCGCGCATCTGGATCTCACGGATGAGATCGTAGCCACAGGCTCGCAGTGCGGAGTTCAACTTCAGGTAAACCCCGGTTCCCTTGAGACTGTCGGCGAGCGAGAGGACCCGGGATTCCACCCAGTGCCTCCCATTGCCTGCCGGCGGTTTGAAATCAGCGGCGACGATCAATCGTTCCGCTGGAGCGAGTGTTCTTTGCACGATCGTATTCCTTTCGTATCAGAATTACAGTTCCATTACCGCGCAAAGACGCGGCCAGTTCTTCTTCACTTCAAGCTCCAGCTTGCCGGCAGCGATGTCGGCAGCAACTGCTGGGTCGTCCTGCTCGTACTCGGGATACGCCTCACGAATGGAGGCGACCACAGGCAGGCCCTTGTAGACCGCGTCGTAGATCGGAGAGCGGTTAAGCGCCCCAACCAGAAGCACGATCTGGGCGCCGGTGACGCTGATCTCGGCCAGGGTGCTGTCGGTATTTTGGAAGTTGTTGTAGACGTCTTCCGCGATAGCGACGCGTTCACCTGGTTCAAAATCAAACTGTGACAGGTCCCAGGTGTACTCCTGCTTCTTGCCCGCTTCCGTCGGTTTCGGTTTCTTGTCCGCATACGCGAACCTTTTGCCGGCGACGAGCGCGAGCATCTGACCGAACGTCCGACCGCCCTGCGGAATCCCGCAGACCGTGTCAAACGAATCGAGCAGACCTTGGTCACGAAGTTTCTGGCAGGCTGCCTCGGCAAATGCCCGAACAGCCTCAGGGTGGACTTCGATGCGCCGGAAGTTGAAGTAGATGTCTCCGACGAGGTTCCGGTCCCGACTGTCTTTTCCTGCGTAGGCGACCAGGGGTCCCTTACGCTCGGAGCCGACTTTGGGGCAGATATACACTGCGTTGCAGCGCTTCCCCAGTTCCAGGAGGTCTTCTCCTGGCAGTGGAATAATCGGCTTCATGGCTTTTCCTTTCAAGGTTCAGAGCCACACGTTAATACCGTGAGCTAGTTGCTGATTATTCAGCTCAAGCGAACCTTAGCAGAAAAT
>JAHJZL010000062.1 GCA_018826405.1 Patescibacteria group bacterium | reverse complement strand
TCCTCGTAGGGCATTCTCTGGGAGGAATATTCCTCGCAAAGTATTTTAGCGAGCACACACTTCTCGTATCTATTGCGGGGCTCTGGCTTATTGCTGCTCCTTTTGATACTGAGGACACAGATTATTCTCTTGCAGACTTCACGTTGCCAGAGTCTCTTGAGAACGTCTCAAAACAGGCAAAGCATACTGTGCTCTACCACAGCACTGACGATCCCGTAGTTCCATTCTCAGCGCTTGATAAATACAAAGAGAAACTTCCTGAGGCAACAGTACGAATCTTTTCGGACAGAGGACACTTTCTTCAAGAAAGGTTCCCTGAGCTTATTGAGGACATTCAATCTCTATAAAAAAGCCGCCCCCGTTAGGAAAGCGGCTTGATGCCGAGACGCTGTAGTATGCGCCTGGCTGTGTGCTCGGGACTTATGTTGTTCCGAACGAACTGGAAGGGAATTGAGCTGTTTCTCGCTTCCTTGAACCAATCCTTTTCTTCAAAGAGCCGTTCTGATGTGCGACGGTCTCGGTACCCCAAGTCCGTGGTCCATCTGCGCCGCATGAGGCTCTCCTTTGTTGAGAGCACATAGAACGGCACATACGACCCAGGGTCGCCGGTGATCTTGAGAACGGCGTCTTTCAATCGTGATGCAGTCCGCGGAACGATAGTTGCGAGTCCGACCGTAAGATCGTTCTCGTCCCCTTGCAACGCAAACTTCAGTGCACTTTCAGACATGCCGTAGTCAGCGCCGTCGTAGCGAATTTCCCAAATGTTGGGTTCGGACCGACGCGTACAATAAAAAGAGTCTCGTGTCAGATAGTTCCTGACGTTCAAGGCGTCGCCAGGACGATACTCCCTGGTCGTGTCCGAGCGCGCAATGCGACCCCCTGTAAGCCGATGTAGCTCACAGAGGATTTCGGCCTTTTGCGTTCCAGTACGACCTGAAACAGATATCAAGATTCTCATCGTTTTCCCTCCGATCTATATATGACAGTACACCGTAGGAAAAATGAGTCAAAACTATGCTTTTGCCCTCAGGTGCGGAGAGTCGTATACTGTTGGCATCATGCGTCAGTCCAGCCTCTTCACGAAGACTCGCCGGGAAGCCCCTAAGGACGAGCTTGCCAAGAATGCGCAGCTGCTTATTCGTGCAGGCTTTGTTCATAAAGAAATGGCAGGGGTGTACGCGTACCTTCCTTTGGGGATCAAGGTTGTTGAGCGAATCAAGCAAATAGTGCGAGAAGAGATGGATGCGATAGGGGCACACGAGCTACTCATGACCAGTCTTCAGAGCAAGGAGCTGTGGGAGAAGACTGATAGGTGGGACGACCGAAATGTCGATGTGTGGTTTAAGTCCGTTCTTAAGAATGGATCTGAAGTTGGCTTTGGATGGTCTCACGAAGAGCCTATAACAGAACTCATGACGGAATACTTAGAGAGTTACCGTGATCTGCCTGCATACGTCTATCAGTTCCAGACTAAGTTGCGCAACGAACTGCGTGCCAAGTCAGGAATCATGCGCGGAAGAGAGTTTGTAATGAAAGATATGTATTCCTATACAAAGGATGAGGAAGCGCATCAGAAGTTTTATGACGGAGCTATTCGTGCCTACCACAATGTATTCATGCGCGTCGGACTTGGAGAGCGCACCTACCTTACTTTTGCTTCAGGAGGCGCGTTTACTCAGTTTAGTCATGAGTTCCAGACACTCTGCGAGACAGGGGAAGACATCATTTACGTACACAAGGAAAAGAGGATTGCTGTTAACAAAGAAGTTTTAACTTCAGAAGTTCTGAAGCAGCTTGGTGTTACCCGGGAGGAGCTCGTTGAGGAGAAGGCAGTGGAAGTTGGAAACATCTTTAGCTTTGGAGACATTAAATCAAAACAACTAGGACTAACTTATAGAGACGAAGAGGGTGCAGAAAAGCCAGTTATCCTTGGGTCCTACGGCATTGGGATTACGCGTCTTATGGGAACAATTGTTGAGGCATTTGCAGACGAGAAGGGTATGGTTTGGCCTGAATCTATTGCTCCTTTTACATATCACCTCGTGTCCCTTGCGGGGAATGATGGAGACATCGCTGCCTTTGCAGAGGGAATCTATGAAGAGCTTACAGATGCAGGAAAATCAGTGCTGTATGACGACCGTGATGCGCGCGCAGGAGAGAAGTTTGCAGACTCAGATCTAATTGGAATTCCTTGGAGAATTGTTATTGGGAAAGAAGCGCTGGCAACTGGACAAGTTGAACTTGTGAACCGAAAGACAGGAGAGGTTACCAAACTCAGTCGGGCTGAGTTGCTCAAGCGATAATTATGGCTAAACGATTTTCAAGGAATTCTCTGTTCTCAACTGATATTGGTATTGATTTGGGTACAGGCAACACGCTTGTGTATGTGCGAGGGCGCGGCATTGTAATTGCAGAACCGTCAGTGGTAACGGTGAATGAAAAGACAGGGCAGATGGTTGCTGTAGGCCAGAGTGCAAAGATGATGCTTGGGAAAACACCCCCACACATTCGCGCTGTTCGCCCGCTCTCTCATGGAGTTATTTCTGACTTTGAAGTTACAGAGGAACTTCTCGCGTACTTTATTAACAAGGCACAGGGAGGACGTTCACGACTATTCGGTCCACGTGTTGTTGTTGGAGTTCCAACAGGAGTTACAAACGTAGAAAGCCGTGCAGTGCGCGATGCTGCATTAACTGCAGGTGCTCGCGAAGTATTTATTCTTGAGGAGCCTATGGCAGGAGCTATTGGTGCAAAGCTTCCTGTTATGGAGGCGCTCGGCACTATGGTGCTTGATATCGGTGCAGGAACTACAGACATTTCAGTTATTGCGCTTGGCGGCACGGTTGCTTCAAAGAGCTCTCAGGTGGCAGGAGACAGATTCAATGACAACATCATTGACTACGTGCGAAGCGAATTCCAGCTTGCTATAGGTGAGAAGACTGCAGAAGACACAAAGATTGCTGTTGGTGCAGTACTGCCTCTTGAGGAGTCTCTTGAGAAAGCGGTGCGCGGACGAGATCTTGCAACAGGCTTGCCAAGAGAAATTGTTCTAACTGATGCGCATGTACGAGAAGCACTTGCTCCGTCAATGGACTCCCTTATGGAGGCCATGAAGGATGTAATTGAGCACACACCTCCAGAGCTACTCTCTGATGTTCTTGAGCGTGGAGTAACGGTATTTGGGGGAGGAGCGCTCGTGCGCGGATTGCCCGAGTTGCTCGCTAAGATGCTTGGAGTTCCCGTGCATGTTGCAAGCGACCCGCTAACTGCAGTTGTGCGCGGTACTGGTGTTGTAACAGAAGACCCTCGTCCTTGGGTGGACGCATTTATGCATGAAGACGCAATTCTCCCGAAAGCGTAATTCCTTAATAGGGAACTCATGGATTGGGCCAGCGTCCCTTTCAGTTGTTGGTATAGCCTTGCTGTTTCTCATACTCCGTACCGTTGCGCCTGGAGCAATAGCTGCGCTGAGTACGCCGTTTTGGAAGACTGGATCAGCTCTGTCTGCAAACGTACACACAGCAGGCACTTTTTTTGGGAATGCTGCACATCTTGCAAAAGAGCGAGACAGATTGCTTGCAGAGAACGCAACACTGCGCACTGAGCAGATTGGTCTTCAAGCAAAGGTGCAGGATCTAACGAAACTTGTAGGAAGCAGAACTGAGTTTGCGGACGAGATTCTTGCAACTGTCTTAGTGCGCCCGCCAGTCTCTCCCTATGACACGTTTGTCCTTGATCAAGGAAGCAATGCGGGAGTCGCGCCTAGTATGCGTGTACTAGGACCCTCTGGTGTGCCGCTTGGGACTGTTGAAAGCGTTACAAAGAACTCTTCAAGAGTATTGTTGTATTCAGCGCCAGGGCGTGAGACTGCAAGTTGGGTGGGTGAGGAGCGACTTGCACTTATCCTAGTTGGTAGAGGAAGTGGCGCATTCACGGCAACAGCAGCTCGAGAAGCGGGAGTTATAGAAGGAGATTTTGTGTACATAGGGGGTGCATCTTTTGCTCCGGTTGGCGTTGTTATTTCAGTTGCAAACGACCCATCCTCTCCTCGCTCTGAGATTGGGATTCGTCCATACCTGAATCCATTCTCAACGACGTGGGTAACAATACAGCCATGATTAGAGGAGTGGCCCTAGTTCTGTCCGTGCTTTCGTTGTTTATCTTCCCGCACTCCGTTTCAGCTGTTCTTATACTAGCTTCTGCCTTATTGCTGCCTTTCTCAGGCCTAGCACTCGGTCTCATTGCTGAAGCTTTGTATTTCTCTCCTGGAGCACACTTTCTTCCAGTGTGGGCACTGTTTGGCGCACTTGCTACGTCAGCGGCACTGCTCGTGCATCGCTTCGTGAAGACGCGTATCATAGAGTAATGCTATTTGGGAGAAGAAGAAAAAGACGACAGGAAAGGGAGCTTGATCCAGACGAGATATTTCTGGATTCTTCAAACTTGTCTGGATTTGATACTGGCCAATTGGAAGGGCGGCTTGAGAAGCCAATAGCTCGCAACACATTCGCAGGTGTTGGTGCTGTTGCACTGCTTATATTAACGACGCTTGTAGTCCAAGCAGCAAACTTGCAGATGATCCAGGGCGAACGCTATTCAGCGCAGAGTGAGCGCAATAGACTGCGGCCGCAAGTATTGTTTGCGGAGCGAGGAGCAATTGTAGACCGCAATGGATTTGCACTCGTTTTTAATGAAGCAGGAGATGATGGGTTCGTAAAAAGGAAATATGAGTCTCCTGGCTTTGCGCATTTGCTTGGCTATGTGTCGTATCCAAAGCGAGACTCTTCAGGAAAGTTTTATGAAACAGAAATAACCGGACTTAGCGGAGTTGAGTCTGCTATGAACGACATTCTTTCCGGAAAGAACGGAACCCTCCTTGTCGAAGAGGATGCACTTGGAAAGATTCAGTCCTCAGGAACGGTGAAGCCAGCTGAGAAGGGGCAAACAGTTACGCTCTCAATTGATGCGCGAGCACAGAGAGCATTTGCAAATTCAATTAAGGAGCTTGCAGACCGTATTCCGTTCAAAGGAGGCTCTGCAATTCTTATGGACGTAAATACAGGAGAAGTGCACGCGCTCGTGTCATATCCTGAATACGATCCAAACGTACTCTCTTCAGGAGGTCCGAGCGAACTAATAGCGTCGTATCAGAAAGACTCGAGGCAGGTGTATTTGGACAGAGCAGTATCAGGACTCTATACACCCGGCTCAATTATTAAGCCTATGGAAGTTGCAGGAGCTCTTACGGATGGCATTGTAACGCCTGAAACCATCGTTGTTTCAAATGGATTTATCTCTGTACCAAATCCATATGATCCTTCTCGGCCTTCAATCTTTAAGGATTGGAAAGTGCACGGCCCGATGAATGCTCGCAGTGCCGTCGCCTGGTCTTCTGACGTGTACTTCTATGCCGTTGGCGGAGGATTTGGAGGAATTAAGGGTCTTGGTATTGAGCGTCTCAAATATTGGTACGACCTTTTTGGATTTACCTCACGTACGGGCATTGAACTTGAAGGAGAGGCAGAGGGATTTGTGCCAACTCCGCAATGGAAGGAAGAAAGGTATGGAGAACCATGGCGTATTGGAGATACGTACAATACGTCAATTGGACAGTATGCGATGCAGGTTACACCGCTTGGAGCTGCACGAGCAGTTGCTGCAGTTGCTAACGGAGGGAAGTTGGTGCGCCCAACCCTTGTGAAGGACGCGCCGCTTGAAGGCAAGAGTATTCCTGTAGACCAGGCAGCGCTACAGGTTGCAAGAGAAGGAATGCGCCTCGGCGCAACTGAAGGAACTTCTATAGGGCTTTCAGATCTTTCTTTTGTGCAACTTGCAGGAAAGACAGGTACTGCCCAGCTTGGAGTACATAATGAATTCTATAATTCTTGGTCTGTAGGCTACTTCCCGTATGACAAGCCAAAATATGCGTATGTTGTAGTCATGGAGCGAGGGCCCTCGACTAACTCAATAGGAGGAATCTATGCCACCTACCATGCGCTCAATGAGCTGCATAAGACGGCGCCAGAGTATTTTAAGTAATGGCCGTATTTGACGGCTCGGGAGGAGCCCGTAGAATACACATACACAGTTCATCATTCATTCACTACATACATGACCGACCAGGAAACAGTTGTTAGCCAAGAGAAATTCGACGAGATGCTCAAGGAGCTTGAGATACTCAAAACAGTACGTCGTACTGAGATCGCTGAGAATCTTGAATACGCTCGTTCTCTCGGAGACCTCTCTGAGAACGCTGAGTACCAAGAGGCGCGTGAATTGCAGGCTGCAACAGAAGAGCGCATCCGCAAGCTAGAAGAGCTTGTTAAGCGCGCAAAGATTGTTACTGACGGAAAGAAGAAGGATGTTGTTGGTTTTACTTCAACAGTAACAATTAAGAAGGAGGGAAGTCCTGAGGCTCATGAATACACAATTGTAGGAAGTGAAGAAGCTGACATGCGTGTACACAAGTTGTCACACGTCTCTCCACTCGGTGCTGCACTTATGGGTAAGAAGAAGGGTGACAGCTTTACTTTCGAGACTCCTAACGGAAAGCAAACATACTCCATTGAGAAGGTAAGCTAGCTCCTCCCCAGGAGAAACATTGACATGGTTGTCTTTAAGGATAAAGTTACAAGGTGACTTACTTCCAGCAAATTTACACAGTCGTCCTATGGGCTCTCTTTATGAAGAGGGTTCGGGTCACTGCGTAAAAATTCTGGATAAAGAATCTCCTAGAAAAAACGCGAGGCCCACAACGGGCCTCGCGTTTTTTCTAGGGTCGGAAGTTCTTTCTATCGAAGCAGAAGCTTCTCTATATTCAGCAAAACCCAACCACGAAAGGTATATCTGATGGACGGAGTTGATTTTCCTGCAGCTCAAATGGAGGCTGCTGCAATCAAACACCAGGGGGGAGAATGGAAGACCAACCTTTCTCCGTGTATGGAGTACATGTCTGAGGGCGCAGTGCTTCAGGGGATTGAAATCCTGAAGAACTGGTCTGGCGTGTTTCCGAAAGCAAACACCTGGGTCGGAAAAAACTGTGGCGTACCATCTCTCGTTGTTCGCATTGACTGTATTGTCGACGCAGACGACGTGATCAGGCCCTATGAGATCGAAGAGCGTCCGTGCGGCCTCGGTCTCACGGGTCTCTGCAACCAGGGCTTCGCTGAAAACCTCAAAAGGGTTCAAGCGTCCTGGCCTGCTATCCGTTGGGTGCAGAGCCAGTATCGGGCAACCGATGACGAACTGCATTTCGGCCCTGGCCTCACTTTGGAGGAAGCAGTCAACCATGACGGCATGCTTCTTGTGAGAAGCCGTCCTGAAGAAACTGACTTTCACCAACTCGAAGATCGTTCGGTGAGTTCTGTCTCTCGTGAGGGGGACAAGGGCTACGGTCTGCACTTCGGCTGGTGGGATGTCATTTCCTGCATGCACGACGGAGACCTCGACTGGTATCTGACGCCTGCTCTTACTACGGCAAGCGTCCTGAAGCCAGTACAGGGAACCAGAAGCAGGCATATCAAGGTCCATCTGCCACACGATCAGAAGAGGGAGCTCCAGGCTCGCGGCGTTCCGATGCGCAGAAGCGATACGGACAGCATCCCGCAGCTCCTGAAACTGATTCGTGGCCAGCCAACGTCGCAGATGTATCGGCAGCCGTTCGTGGAGCCTATGCGTCTTACGCATCAGCCTTCGCGAAATGCGATCTACCGTATCTTCTACGGCTTCAATCTGGCCACGGGGGACTGGGAACCTTTGGGAGGGGTCTGGATGGCACTTGATTCGCTCATCGTCCATGGCACCGACCAGACGGTGACGGGACCGTTGCTGTTTAGAGAGTAAGCGGTCTTATTTCAGGCGACGGAACATTTCTGTCGCCTGATTTTTATTGAAAATACAATGATGCTATCTTGACTATATGAAAGAGATTTTAGTTATACAATCTCGAACTCGTCCTGAGATGGTTGAGGGAGAGCAGGAAGAATATGTGCGTGCACTTGAAGGAACTGAGTATGTGCCAGTTTTTAAGAATGCTCTAGACGAATCGATTCAATGGAACAATCCTCAGCAAGTTATAGGAAGCGCGCGCGGAGTTATTTTTGGGGGATCAGGAGAATATGATTTTGATGGAGGCAGATCACTTGATGATCCTGCACGATCAACATCGAAAGTAATACTTGCCCAAGTAACTCCTTTGCTTGAGTACCTATTTCAAAACGGTATTCCTACACTCGGTATTTGCTATGGGCACCAGATAATTGGAGATTGGAGAGGAGGGAAGGTTGCAAACGATCATTCTCAGAAAAAGACAGGTTCTCATGAAGTTGTGCTTACTGAAGCAGGAAAGAATGATCCACTTTTTGCTGACATGCCTCCAGCATTCCTTGCACAATATGGACACAAGGATAGCCTAACGACCTTGCCAGAAGGAGCAGTTAGCATTGCTACAGGAGCGCAGTGTAACTTTAGCGGACTTCGATATGGTCCAGGCATCTACACTCTTCAGTTTCACCCTGAATTAACAGCAAGTGATGTGTCTAGAAAGCTAAAGCTCTCTCCCGGGTACCTTCCTGAAGGTGTTGATCCAACTGACATAATTAGAGAGTCGCCGGAAGCTTCCACGTTGATAGCGAGGTTTGTAGAACTTATAGCTAAATAAGCTCTTATAAGCATTAAAAAGGCCCAGAAATGTGGGCTTTTTTAGTATTTGTTATGCACAGTTTTCTGAAGCCTAGATGAGGGAAGTGGGTCAAAGTGTCATATACTTAGCTACTAGTGGGATGAAGTGGGAACATGCGTTCTTCATCTATCTCTCGCGCAACTACTTCTATGTTTATCGGAGAATACCGCCACACACTCGACGCAAAGAACCGCGTATCTCTTCCTGCAAAGTTCAGGAAGGAGCTGGGCTCTTCCGTGATTGTGACGCGCGGTCTGGATCACTGTCTCTTCGTATATCCAAAGGCTGCATGGAAGAAAGAAGCGCAAAAGTTTGCCCAGCATTCTTCAGGAGGAGCTGCTGGACGCGCTTTTGCACGCCTTATGCTCGCAGGAGCGAATGAAGCTGACGTAGATAGTGCTGGACGCGTGCTTGTTCCAGATTACCTGCGCACCTATGCAGGTCTCTCAGGAAAGTGTGTTGTTGCAGGTGTGTCTGATCGTGTGGAGCTCTGGGATGAGCCAGTGTGGGAGCAGTACACCACAGACATTGAGCGTGACGCAGATCAGTTTGCAGAGACCTTGGGCCAGAAAAACCTCACCTAGCGTATGGAAGCTCGTCACGAAACAGTCCTTCTTACAGAATCCGTAGATGCGCTTGTACTTGAGCCAGGAGATGTTGTTGTTGACGGAACACTTGGGGGAGCAGGACATTTCAAGCTACTGCTTGAGACGCTTGGGAAGGACGGAGTGCTTGTGGGTATTGATGCAGACGCAGATGCGCTCGTTCGAGCACAGGCAGTTGTAGACGAAGTGCCAGAAGAACGACGACCTGATGTCCGCCTTGTTAATGGAAACTTTCGAGATCTTGCAAAGATTCTAGACGAACAGAAGCTTGTTCCAACAAAACTTCTTTTTGATCTTGGATGGAGCGGGTTCCAACTTGCAAATGGGAGAGGATTCTCTTTCCGTGCTGACGAGCCGCTTCTCATGACGTACGGAAATCCGGAGACTGCAACAACTGCAGGAGACCTCGTTAATCACCTTTCTGAGGCGTCTCTTGCAGATTTGTTGTGGGCGCTCGGAGAGGAACGTTTTGCACGCAGCATCGCTAAAAGCATTGTGAACATACGTGAGGAGTCTGAGATTCTAACTACGCACCAGCTTGTTGCAGCTATTGAGGCTGGAACTCCTGCCTGGTATAGGCACCGCCGCCTTCATCCTGCAACAAAGACCTTCCAGGCACTACGCATTGCTACTAATGACGAGCTAGGAGCAATACGTGAAGGTGTTGGAGTTGCGCTTGAGCGCATTCCAAGCGGAGGACGCGTTGCAGTTATCACTTTCCACAGCATTGAGGACCGGATTGTAAAGACAATGTTCCGTGATGCTGCACAGGCAGGGCAGGGCACACTCGTGTCTCGTAAG
>JAHJZL010000061.1 GCA_018826405.1 Patescibacteria group bacterium | reverse complement strand
TTGTACTTTGTAGGCTGCTCTCTAAAGAACCATTCGCCAAGCGTTACGTCGTAGCTCGATGTTGCGAGCTGTTCCTCTGTGAAGGGAGAAATAACAATAGAACCATTCTTCATTTCTTCTTTGATGCGTCTGTCAGATAGTGCCATAGTAAAAAGATTATACGGCCATCTCCGCTTTTATCGTAGGATGTGACTCGTAGTTAGTAAGAGAAATGTCGTCCATAGAGAATCCAGTAATATCTTTTACCTCTGGATTAAGGGAAAGAGACGGGAAAGCGTATGGTTTCCTGGTGAGCTGCTCCTTAACAGCATCAAAGTGATTGTGGTAAATGTGTGCGTCTCCTAGTGAGTGAATAAATTCGTGCGCAACAAGTCCCGTTGCTTGCGCAACCATATGCAGGAGTAGGGAATAGGAAGCAATATTGAACGGTACACCAAGGAACATGTCGCAGGAGCGCTGGTGCATAAGGAGCGAGAGTTTCCCGTCAGCTACAAAGAATTGGCAGAACATGTGGCATGGGGGGAGTGCCATCTGCTCAAGCTCTCCTGGGTTCCAGGCAGTGAGAATGAGTCGTCTGCTATAGGGATCCTTTTTGATCTGCTCAATAAGTTCCGCTATTTGGTCTACTTCGCTGCCGTCTGGGCGTTTCCAGTGCCTCCATTGCACGCCGTACACGCGGCCGAGGTCTCCAGGGAATTGCGCCTTGGGAGCCCAATAGTCTGCTTGGGCGTTTGCGCTCCATATTGTCCGTTCAGAGCTGTTTAGCTCCTTAAGACGGTTCTCATCCCCAGACCCCTCCAAAAACCACAGGAGCTCGCTTTTAACGGCCTTGAAGGCCAGTTTCTTTGTAGTTAGGGCAGGGAAGCCGTCTGCCATGTTGAATTTCATCTGGAGGCCAAAAAGGGCGCGAGTTCCCGTGCCAGTGCGGTCATCTCGGTCAACGCCAGTCTCCATAATCTGCTTCAGGAGGTCTAGGTAGGCTTGTTCCATGAGGGCAGTATACTAGATGGCATGCACCAGGGAATGTTCATAGTCCTAGATGGAAATGATGGGTCAGGAAAAGCTACGCAGGCAAAGCTTTTGCTCGAGCGCTTTGAAAAGGAGGGGCACCCAGTAGCCCATGTAGATTTCCCTGCGTACGACAGGAATGTGTTCGGGACTCTCATTGGAGAGTGTTTGCGTGGAGAGCATGGGGACTTCGTTGCGCTTGATCCCAAGATTGCATCAACACTCTATGCACTGGATCGTTTTGAGTCTGCGCCCAAAATACGCTCCTTGCTTAGCGAAGGAGTAACAGTTGTTGCAGATCGCTACGCAAGCTCAAATCAAATACACCAAGGCGGAAAGATAGAAGGAGTTGAAGAGCGGAAGCAGTTTCTTTCGTGGCTTGAAGAAGTTGAGTACGGAACACTGCAGATCCCAAAGCCGGATCAAGTTATTTATTTGGACGTACCTGTAGCAACGAGCTTGGAACTCCTCTCGCAGAAGCGCGCTGTTAAGAACGGAGGCCTCTCAGAAGGAGAGATGGACATGGTTGAGCAGGATCGCAATTACCTTGAACGGAGCCGGGAGAGTGCTGAGCTGCTCGCGCAACAGGAAGATAGCTGGAGAGTTGTTCCGTGTGTTTCTTCAGACGGAACACTGCGTACACGAGAGGAAATACACGAGGATATTTGGGAACTCGTGCAGGCGCTTGAGAAGGGTTTATACTAGAAACATTATGAGATAGGAATCCGCAGCCTGTTTATTTGAAAGTAACGAAGTTTATATATGGATTCCTACACACACCTACAAGAAGAAGACCGCACCCTCTACGACCTCATTGAGGGCGAGGAGAAGCGTGAGCGCGAAGGATTAGAACTAATTCCGTCAGAAAACTATGTTTCCATGGCTGTGCGCGAAGCGATGGGGAGCGTGTTTACAAATAAGTATTCAGAAGGGTACCCGGGCAAGCGCTACTATGGCGGACAAGAATACACTGACCAAGTAGAAACACTTGCCATTGAACGCGCGAAGGCGCTCTTCAATTGTGATCACGCAAACGTCCAGCCGCTTGGAGGTGCTGCAGCAAACATTGCAGCGTATTTTTCTTGGCTTGAGCCAGGAGACGCCATATTAGGCATGGACCTCTCTCACGGAGGGCACCTTACACATGGGTCTCCGGTTACGTATATGGCAAAACTGTACCGCTTCGTGCTCCTGAGAAGACTATGGAAAACTTGCCAACACTTATTGATCGCAGTGTGTTTCCTGGATTCCAAGGAGGACCCCACATGCA
>JAHJZL010000060.1 GCA_018826405.1 Patescibacteria group bacterium | reverse complement strand
TCTCTCGGCTTGCTGAGGAAGCGAGAGAACAAGGTATTGCGTCTCCTGTTGTCTTGCCCCGCCCCATGATTAACGACACCCACGAGGACTTCTCATTCTCAGGACTTAAGACGGCTGTCTTGTATTTCCTTAAAGCACATCTGGAACTTTCAGAATCTGAACAACGTGGTCTTGCAAAAGAATTTGAAGACGCAGTTGCAGACGTGCTCTACACAAAGACGTCGCGCGCGCTACTTAAGACTGGCGCATTAACGCTCGTGCTTGGCGGAGGTGTATCTGCAAACACAAACATTCAAAGAGTATTTACAGAAAAGATTGCACAAGACCATCCAGAAGTTGAGCTTCGTATTCCAGCCCCCATGTTTACTACAGACAATGCAATTATGATTGGCATCGCAGGATACTATCGTGCACTTGAAAATCTGTATTCTGATGCAGACACGTTAGCTGCAGACGGAAACTTGTCATTGGTATAAAAAACCCACATCGTTCTAGATGCGGGTGGAAAACCTATTCCCCATGATGCGAGCCGTTCACCGCATTAGGCGGGTGCTCCTGGACCTCTTGGGTCCGCGGCAGGTCTGGCGGAGGAAGATCCTCCATCGGCCCGTCAAAGGGCTGTTCCGGGGCTTGAGTCACGTACACCTCCTTTCATGAGTGTGTGCGGTATTTAAACACAAATTCTCAATTGAATCAATTCTCACAACAGGAGCCTTTCAGCTCCATATTTGTTATATTCAAACGTAATGGACGAGAAGTTTTTAAAGCCCTATGACCCGAGCGCAACAGAGGCTCGTATATATGCTGAATGGGAAGAGAGTGGGTATTTCAATCCGGACAATCTTCCTGATGCAGATTCAAGAGAGCCTTTTACTATTGTGCTTCCCCCACCAAACGTAACCGGTATTTTGCACTTGGGTCACGCGTACGAGGATTCCCTTCAAGACAGTGTTATTCGCTTCAACCGCATGCGCGGAAAGAAAGCCCTCTGGATCCCTGGTACTGATTCAGCGGCAATTGCAACGCAGGCGCGTGTAGAAAAGAATATTCAGAAAGAGGAAGGAAAGAGCAGACACGATATTGGACGAGAGGAGTTAGTGAAACGTGTTGGAGAATTCGCTAGATCAAGCGAGCAGACAATCCTCTCTCAGGTGCGTCGCATGGGAGCATCTCTTGATTGGTCTCGATATGCTTATACGCTCGACGATACTCGCAATACAGCAGTGTTCACTGCATTTAAACGTATGTATGCTGCAGGACTCATATATCGCGGCAATCGTATCGTTAACTGGGACCCCAAGGGGCAAACTACTATTTCAGATGACGAAATAGTGCACGAGGAGAGAACTGCAACACTCTACACTTTTAAGTACAGCAAAGACTTCCCTATTCCCGTTGCAACAACACGTCTTGAAACTAAAGTAGGCGACGTTGCAGTTGCCGTTCACCCTGACGACCCAAGGTACAAGGAATTTGTAGGCAAGACCTACGAAGTAGTTTTCTGCGATGTACCACTCTCAATACGTATTGTTGCGGACACTGAAGTTGATCCTGAGTTTGGAACTGGTGCGCTTGGTGTTACTCCTGCGCACAGCCAGATTGATTGGGATATCGCAACCAGACACGATCTTCCCAAGGATAAGATTGTTATTAATGAGTACGCAAAAATGACTGCCTCGGGGCGTGTTGCGGGTCTTAAAGTTATTGAGGCTCGAGAGACTGTGGCTTCATGGCTGCGCGAAGAAGGACTCATGGTGTCTGAGGAAAGTATTTCTCAAAACGTATCTACTGCTGAGCGCACGGGAGGAATTATCGAGCCTCTTCCAAAACTCCAGTGGTTTGTTGGAGTTGATACTCCGTTTGCAATTGAGCATTCAGAAATACCTGGTATTAAAACTGGAGACACAACAACACTAAAGGAAGTTATGCGCGCTGCCGTTGAAAGCGGAGCGGTCTCAATGCCCCAGGAAAACTTTAAGAAGATATACCAGCATTGGATAACTAACCTTCATGATTGGTGTATTAGCAGACAGATATGGTTTGGGCATCGTATTCCAGTTTGGTATCGAGAGGATGAAGTTGTGTGCCAGGAGACAGCTCCAGAGGGAGACGGTTGGGTACAGGATCCAGACGTTCTTGATACGTGGTTCTCTTCTGCGCTCTGGACCTTTTCAACACTTGGGTGGCCTGAGCAAACTGACGACCTACGTACCTTCCACCCCACGTCATTCATGTCCCCTGCGTATGAGATTCTTCCCCTATGGGTATCTCGCATGATTCTCATGAGCGGATTCCATTTAGGACAAGTGCCCTTCAAGACTGTTTTAATACACGGTCTGGTGCGCGATTCTAAAGGCCAGAAGTTTAGCAAATCTCTTGGAAACGGTATTGATCCAATTGAGATGATTGATCGCTATGGCGCAGACGCATTACGCATGGGGCTTCTTGGAGGTGCTGCTGTTGGAAGCGACGTTCGGTTTGATGAGAATAAAGTTAAGGGATACAAGAACTTTGCGAACAAACTTTGGAATATAACTCGGTATGTTCTTACAGAAACTGAAGGAGCAGACGAGGATGCACCTCTTACAGACGCTGATCAGGTGCTGCGCACTGAACTAGACGAAATACTTACAGACGTGACTGCAGACTTTGAGAACTACCGCATGCACCTTGCTGCAGAAAAGCTTTACCACTACGCATGGCACCGCTTGGCTGACGAGTTGATTGAAGACTCAAAGAATGTTTTTGCTTCAGAAGATACTGCTGCTCACGCTTCTCGCAGAGCACTTCTTAAGAGCTTGCTAGCTGATGTGCTTTCCGGCCTTCATCCCTTTATGCCGTTTGTTACAGAAGAGATTTGGAAAACTCTTAAGCCCAGCGCACCTTTCCTCATGATTAGCCCGTGGCCTGTTTCAGGCAGTGTAGAATAGAGGAATGATCTCTACAGAGACTGCTCTCTTTGCTTTCTTGGGAGGTGTGCTGCCTGCAATGGTGTGGCTGTACTTCCTCCTCAAAGAGGACACTCGGTGTCCTGAACCACGCACGATGATTATGCTTGCGATCTTAGTGGGCGCTATTGCCGTACCAATTGTGCTTCCTCTGGAGCGACTTGCTATCCTTGCCCTTCCAGCAGGTATTCCCGTTATTATTGCGTGGGCTGCTATTGAGGAAACTGTTAAATACGCCCTGGCTGCAGCCGTAGTGCTTTGGAGAAAGTCAGTGAATGAATCAGTGGACATGGTTATTTACATGCTGACTGTTGCGCTTGGTTTTGCTGCGCTAGAGAATGTCTTGTTCCTCATTGCGCCATTCTCAGGAGGAAACATTCTTGAAGGACTTCTGACTGGAAACCTCCGCTTTGTAGGTTCAACACTCTTGCATGTTATTGCGTCTTCTACGATTGGTTTTGCTATGGCATTTGCCTTCATGAAGCCTCGCTGGGTCCGAACTGTTTACACTTCTGTTGGACTTATCCTTGCGATTGCATTGCATGCCCTTTTCAACTTCCTTATAATTGATGGTAACGGCTCATACACGCTGTTCGCGTTCTTTATAGTATGGAGCGGAGCCGTTGTATTCTTCGCTCTCTTTGAACTACTAAAGTACATTCGCTATCATCGTTTACCTAAAAATACCTGCTAGACTCCTCTTATGAAAAAACGCTCATTCTTCGACAAGCTTTCTGGCTCGGCCCCCATGGACGACCAGTACGACGGTTTCGACGACGACCTACCCATGCAGTCTGGGATGCAGGCGCCTGTGCGCACTGCAGTATCCTCAGATGTTCCTTCACGCAGCATCCTCACTACCGTTGAGGAAGAGCACAGCGACGGACAGCTTCCAGTTGATGTGTATCAAACTCCTAATGAGATTGTCATTCGCGCATTCGTAGCAGGTGTGCGCCCTGACGAGCTCAACGTATCTATAAGTCGCGACATGGTTGTTATTGAGGGCTCGAGAGACGAGCGTGACTCTGTCCTTGATTCAGACTATTTCACTCGCGAACTATTCTGGGGATCTTTCTCTCGCACCATTCTTCTTCCGCAGGAAGTTGATGTAGATAACTCTTCAGCAGGAGCTAAGGACGGACTTCTCTCAATTATTCTTCCGAAGCTAGACAAGGCAAGGCAGACGAAGCTGCGCGTTAAAGCAGGATAAAAAAGGCCCGCTCACTGCGGGCCTTTTTTATTGCACTTCCTTGCGCAGCGGAGGCAGTGTTGCTGTGCGTTCTATAGTAAATAGTATTTGCCCAATGGCTTGCCCGTTCTCAGTTTCAACACGAACGCGCCAAGACCCAGGAGTCAGGTTTGAACGCTCAGAATACCCTCTGTAGCCCGCCAGGCGCCCTCCTGAAATAGGAAAGACAACAGTGCCCTGAGTTGTCCATTTCTTCTGTGTCTCGTCATAATATTGCCAGCGATGTACTACAGATGCACCAAAGCGAATTGGTGCAAACACTGCCGTGTATGCATATAGAGTTTCTCCTTCAATTGCGTGAATTGTTTGAGCTCTTGGGTCCCACCACTCCTTCTTTCTCTCTGCAAGCAGAACATAGTCTCCTCCAGCACGCGTGAGGCTGTGATATATCCCTGAATCTTTCAGTGTTAGAGGAATTGGGGGAATGAGGCCCGTGAAGTAGCTGCTAACCATAACAATGAGCACAGCGAGCGATGTCCCAATGGTTGGCAGGAGACTTCCCTGCAATCGCTTGGGTCCGGTTCTCCACAACAGAAAGAGAAAGGCGGCAAAGACAGCAACAGATAGTGCAGTGCTCCCAAGGAACACCATAGGCCCAAGCGCGTGTACAGCAAGCGGGAGCGCAAAGATTGCATACGCGTAAGTCGTAAAGAACAGAAGCGTTGCAAGGAATATAAGTCGGTCCTTGTATGTTCTAAACCATTCGTTTCCAATAAAGACGAGTCCGAGCAGAATAATAAACGGCCAGGATACGAACAAGACAGAGCTCTTTGTATAAAAGATAAGAAAACCAGAGAGAAGGTTTGCAATTAAATACTGCGCGGCAAGCGGCAGGAAGACACGCATTGATCGCCTGAATACTGAGGGACGCGCTACTTCTTTTGAAGCAAGGTGCGCAAGGAAGACAACAATGTATGTAACAACTAGATACCCTCCAAATACATAGTTGAGTATGGAGATATCTAGGAGTGTAAAGGTGAGAAGGTCTGTTATGAATCCACAAAAGAAGACGATACCGCCGAGGTGTCGTTCGTTTCTTTGTGCCCACGCAAGTACCTTTCGCACAGTCTTCATGTCTACACTATACACCCCTCTTTTTGGTGCTTGGGACCGGGTTCGAACCGGTGACCCTTCGCTCTTCAGGCGAATGCTCTACCAACTGAGCTACCCAAGCAATGGCAGGATTTTAGCACATCAGCCAAAGGTTTTCATCTATTGCTATTGAGACTGATACTGCTCCAGCAGCCTATTAACTTGGTCTTCTGAAGGGAGGCCAAATAACCCAGGTTTAAAGCTCTCTCCGCTTTGCCCTGAAAGCGCATCCATAATAGGAGCCAAGTACGATCCCAAGAAGAATAGAGGCACTCCAAGAACAACGAGCCAGAGGACAATCCTTGCAATAAACCCGAGCAATGCGTCTCTGCGGATGCGTCGAAGGAGACGGTTATTGTCTTCGGCTAATTGACGAGTCTCTTTAACCAATCGCTCCAGTTCTTCAGGGGGCATATAGAAAGGAGTATACCACCCGGGTTTACAAAATTATGATTTAAGCTAACACTATATACTTTGTGTCTATTCGGGACACAAAGTATGAGGGAGCTGAAAAAGCAAGATGACTGAATATGTGTCTGGAGGACCAATCGAGCCCTTGCCGCCGGCACCGGAGCCTGCTGAGGATCCACCTGCCCGACAAGATTCTGTCGAAGCTCTTCTGGAAGGCCGCAACGGCGACCCCGAACCAGAAGACTGACAGTCACAATCCCGGACCGCCCACTTGTTGGGACGGTCTTTTTCTTTGTCCCCTCGGCAGGAATCGAACCTACATCGTCTCGTTAGGAGTGAGATGCTCTATCCATTGAGCTACGAGGGGAATAGTACGAGACTAGCACAAAACCCCGTAGCTTTCTGCTACGGGGTTTAAGTGCGCTCAACTATGCTGCAGGTGCTTCGCCGCCAAGACCAAGCGCTGAAACAAAACGCGCCTTATCAAATCCGACGATCATCTCCTCTCCAATGAAGATAACTGGGACACCCATCTGTCCGCTCTTATCAATCATTTCCTGACGCTTCTCCATATCCTGTGCCAC
>JAHJZL010000059.1 GCA_018826405.1 Patescibacteria group bacterium | reverse complement strand
TCTCCGTCAGGAACAACGACTTATACGCTTACGGGTACAGGAACGAATAACCAGACCGTAACGTGTGCAACAACAGTTACTGTCACTACTAATCCAGTACCGATCTGTACGCTTAGTGCGAATCCAACCACAATTAATCGTGGAGACGAGGCAACACTAACCTGGACCAGTTCAAACGTTACTTCTGGCTCAATTAATGAGGGTATTGGAAACATTAGTCCTGTAGCGGGTGGAGATGTAAACGTCTCTCCTACGAGTAACACTACGTACACAGCGACCTTCACTGGTCCTTACGGAGACGTTACGTGTACTGCAGCTGTTGATATCCGTTCTACTACAGGAGGTGGAGGAGGCGGAGGTGGGCGCCGCAGCCCACGTGTAGTGCTTGATTCACTCAAGCAACCACTTGAAGAGCCGCTTTCGTTCGTCTATCTCTCGGAGACTCCTTACACAGGACTTGATCTTGGACCATGGGGAACAGCGCTCTATTGGCTCATGCTTATTGGATGGAGTGCTGCAGCAGCGTACCTCGTACTCTTCAACGCACTTCCATTTGCAGCTGCACGAGTTAAGAGTTTTGGAGGCAACGTACAGCAGGCACTAAAGACAGAGCCGAGTGCGCGAGTAGCACATGCGCCTGCGCATGATACGCATACTGCGCATCCGTCTGCGCCTACACCTAGTCGTCCAGAAGGATACAATCAGCGTGATGGATTCCGTTCATTTGCTGCTGATGAAGGTCTTACGATCGATGACATTGTGAAAGGGCTTTCTCGACAGATTGAGGAGCGCTCTGCTCCTGCTGTAGAGGCAGCTCCTATCTACACAGAGCGTGTAGCTGAACAAGCTGCAGCTCCGATAGCAGCAGCTCCAAAGAAAGTTGAGCATCAGCCAGTTTCCGAGGATGTTCGTGATTTCCTTGCAGCATTGCTTGCAGGAGACCGCGATACGGTATTCGGTATGATCCGTAATCTTGCTCGCGCAGGAGAGGACACTGAGCTCTTCGTCTCAAACGCTGCATGTGCACTTGATGATGCGTACCGCTCATGTATTGATGGCACGACCTGCCATCCTGACATTGCAGAGCTTACGAATGGATGCCACCAATCCTTCCTAGAGCGCATCGTCTCTTCACTCACTACTGCCGTTGATGGAAGTTATTCATCTGGTATCACTGGTGTAAAGATGGCACTCACCCGTGCTCTCGGTGTTGTAGCAGGATAAGCACACACCTAACAAAAACCCCGGAGAATTTTCTCCGGGGTTTTTGCGTTGCTTGACCGCATACTTAAAGAGCGCATAGTGTTGGCGGACACCTTTCGTGTCAGTGGAGGATCTCGCCTATGCCCGAGGATGATGAAGAGCTCTGGAGGGTAAAGCAAGATAGGGGAACTCTCTTTGGTACCCCTATTTGGCTTCTCTGTATTATCGTAGTCGGCATTGCCGCCGCTATTGTGCTGGTCTACAGAGATTGGCCCAGCTTTGCACCTTAAGACGCCCCCAATCGGAGGCGTCTTTTCATTTATGCCCTGGCACGAATCTCTTCGGAGAGTTTTTGAACAAACTCTTCAACTGGAACAGAACCCTCAGGTCCTCGGTCTCTGCTTTCAACAGAAAGACTTGCTGCTTCTATCTCTTTGTCTCCAACAACAAGAATGTATGGAACCTTCTCTTGTTTAGCGCTCCTGATGCGCTTGCCGAGAGACTCACTTGCTTCGTCTATGTCTGCACGGATACCTGCGCTTTGCATGAGAGAAAGTGCTTGGGCTGCGTACTCTGCATGCTTTTCTGATACAGGCACGATACGTGCCTGAACTGGAGCAAGCCAGGCAGGGAAGGCGCCTGCATAGTGTTCAATAAGAATTCCCAAGAAGCGGTCAGGAGAGCCTACAAGTGCACGGTGGATCATAACCGGAGTTCTCTTAGTGCCGTCTTCCGCAGTGTATTCAAGACCAAAGCGAGTTGGTTGAACAAAATCCAACTGAATAGTTGATATCTGCCACTCTCGGCCGAGTGCATCAACGGCCATGATGTCTATCTTTGGTCCGTAAAAAGCTGCTTCTCCGAGAGCTTCTTTGAACTCAATATTCTTAGTTGAGAGCAAGTCTCGCATAACGCTCTCCGCGCGCTCCCATGTAGCATCTTCTCCAAGGAACTTGTCTTTGTTTTCAGGATCGCGAAGAGAAAGACGCATCCAGTAAGAAATACGGTACGTGCTGAGTGCTTCCTGGATAGCAGCCAGTACGCTGCTTACCTCGTTCTCTATCTGGTCCTCTCTGCAGAAGATGTGTCCATCGTCTTGGCTAAAGGCGCGCAGGCGCGTAAGACCGGAAAGCTCTCCCGGGCGCTCGTCTCTGTATAGAACTGCAAAGTCTGAATAACGAATAGGGAGGTCTCGATATGATCTCGGACGAGATGCAAAGATCTGAGTATGTTGCGGGCAGTTCATTGGTTTAAGGAACATTTCGTCAGCAACGTACTGAGAACGAACTGAAAGCATATCCTCCTTGTATAGGTCGTAGTGTCCTGAAGTCTTAAACAACTCTGCCTTGTTTACGTTTGGGGTGTGCACCTCTCCAAATCCAAGCTTCTTGTTGAGTTCGCGGGAATAGCCAACTATTTCGTTGCGAACAGTATTGCCGCGGGGAGTGAAGAGTGGCATGCCAGGACCCACAAGTTCTGAGAACGTGAATAGATCAAGTTCCTTCCCGAGTTTTCTGTGGTCACGCTTCTTCGCTTCTTCCTGCTGCTCTCTGTGTGCCGCAAGTGCTTCTTTAGTGTCAAATGCAAGACCATAGATACGGGTAAGCATGGGATTCTTCTCGTCTCCGCGCCAGTAGGCACCCGCGATGCGCTCAAGCGCAAAAGTTCCTGTCTTAATATCGTGTGCAGGATTCTCTGCATGTCCTCCACGACAGAGATCGGTAAAACCACCTGCAGTATAGAGCGTAATAGGATCCTCCGCAGAAACGATGCCCTCAATGAGCTCAAGCTTAAAAAAGTTGTCTTTAAAGCGCGCGCGCGCGTCTTCAGGGGAGATTTCGTTGCCCGTCATAGAAGTCCATGACGGAAGCATCTCTTCCATAGAACCCTGCAACAGTTCTAGGTCTGCCTCTTTAGGAGCTGAGCCTCCTGAGAAATCGAAGTCGTAATAAAAGCCAGTATCAATTGCAGGACCAATTGTTGGTTTTGCGTGTGGGTATCGCTCAAGTACAGCAGCTGCAAGTACGTGTGCCAGCGTGTGGCGTTTTTCTTCTAGGGAGGCCATATGTTTAGGAGAATACCATGAAAATGGCGACCGGAATGGTCGCCATGGGTGGTCGCTATTTGGAGACGATTGCGTATAACCGGTCTTCAAATTGGCGCAGTATTTTCAGCTGTGCCGCGCCAGGTCGGGTGCCAGAATTCTCCAGCGCTTGAAGCCCAATGGCGATCAGACAGAGCGCCTGGGTTGAAGCGCTGTCTCCTCCAGCGGACAGTATTTCAGGCAACCCTGTCTTAGATGCTGTTCTCATAGTAAGACCTCCAAAGACCAATGCCCGTTTTATATCACAAGGACTTTAGATTCTCTATTGAAAGTGAGGTCTCTCCGTTTCGCAAAGATACCGTTGCCTTAAGTAAGAGACAGGTGCCTGTCGTCAAAAGGGCGGCATGTTCGCTAAAGAGTTTAGGGAACACAACTGCTTCCATGCTGTCTGATTTGTCAGAAACACGAACAAAGGCCATTTTCTCTCCTTTCTTGGTGAGGAGTGTACGCACATCTTCAAGAAGTACGGGGAGAATAACAGTAAGGCCTGCTTTTGGATCTGCTTTAATTTCTGCAATGGTAGTCCCGGCCTTGTTTGTTGTTTCTACATGCGCATCAAGCGGGTGGCCTGATACATAAATTCCAAGTAACTCCTTCTCCCAGAGAAGTTTTTCAGATAGTGGCGTTTCCTTTGTTGGAGCCGGCAAAGAAAGACTCGGGGCAGCGAAAGAAGATCCAAAGAGAGAATCTTGGGGAGCCTCTGCAGTTGCGTCTTTGTGGAAGGAGAGCAAGGTCTCAATGTGTTCCAGAAGATATGAACGATCTCCAAAGGAATCCATTGCACCCGATTTAATAAGTGCTTCAAGGGATTTCTTGTTGAGGTTCTTAGACGCAACACGCACTAAGAAGTCTGACAGGGAAGTAAATGTTCCCGCTGCTTCGCGCTCGGCAATAATTGCCTCTGAAATTCCCTGGCCAAAGTTTTTAATCGTGGTGAGCCCAAAGCGCACGGTGTCTTTCTTTTCTCCTGCAACGGTAAAGTCAGACTTAGACTCGTTTATATCAGGAGGAAGTATTGGAATGTTGAGACGCTCAGACTCCGCAACGAGTATGGAAATTTGTTCTGTGTCTCCTGCGTCTGCAGTAAGAAGGGCAGCCATGTACTCAACCGGATAGTTGGCCTTCATATACGCCGTCTGGTACGCAACCTTCCCGTAGCAGGCAGCGTGGGCCTTGTTAAATCCGTACGCAGCAAAGGGCTCAATAAGCTTCCAGATACGCTCTGCCTTTTGGTCTGTTAGCTTTCCGTATTCCTTAAAGCCTTTCAAAAGCTTTTCCTTCTGCGCTTCCATTTCTGCAGGAATCTTCTTTCCCATAGCCTTACGCAGTACGTCAGCCTCAAGCCATGAATATCCGCCGAGGGTTATGGCAGTGAGCAACACGTCATCCTGGTACACCAAGAGTCCGTAGGACGCATCAAGGTACTCCTTCATGCGGTCGTCGAGGTATGAAATAAGACGTGAGTTCTTTTTGCGCTCAATGTACTGAGGAATCGTTTCCATTGGTCCTGGGCGGTAGAGAGCAACCATGGCGTTGATGTCATGAATGGAAGTTGGTTGAAGCTCTTTCAGGTACCTCGTCATGCCCGAACCGTTTAGCTGGAACGTACCTTCAGTTTCTCCACGTGCGAGCATGGCGAATGTCTTCTGATCATCAATAGGAACGTTCTCAATATCAATCCATATATCTCGTGTCTCTCGTACACGTTCAACGGCGTCTGAGAGAATAGCGAGGTTCTTAATACCAAGGAAGTCAAACTTAAGAAGCCCCGCGTCTTCAACGGCATGCATATCAAACTGTGTAATACGCTTCTCAGGGTGCTTCGGATCAAACTGAACTGGAGTCCACTCCTGTAGCGGTGTTGGTGCAATAACCACACCTGCGGCATGCACTCCAGTGTGCCGCACGCATCCCTCAATACGCTTTGCGAGATCAATGATTTCTTTCACGTCTTCGTCTTCGTCGTAAAGCTGTTTAAGTTCTGGCTCAAGCTCAACTGCGCGCGTGATAGTCATGGGGAATCCCTGGCTTCCCATTGGGATAAGTTTTGCTATACGGTCACCCGTTCTGTATGCGTGTCCGAGCGCGCGTGATACGTCGCGCACGGCAGCTCTCGCCATGAGCGTTCCGAAGGTGCCAATCTGCGCGACTTTGTCCTCTCCATACTTCTCTCGTGCGTACGCAATCATCTCGTCACGACGATTGTCTGCGAAGTCCATATCAATATCCGGAGCCTTCGGACGCTCTGGATTCAAGAAGCGCTCAAAGGGAAGTTTGTAAAACAAAGGGTCTACGCTTGTGATGCCGCACAAGTAAGAGACGAGGGAGCCTGCGGCGGACCCTCTTGTTGTGAACATGATGCCTGCTGATTTTGCGAAGGTCAGGAGGTCTGACACGGCAAGGAAATAAGGAGCGAATCCCTTGGAGATAATGACATCAAGCTCGTACTCAATACGCTTTTCAACCTCCTCTGTCTTTGCCATACCGCGCATAGAGAGTCCTGCGTAGGTCTTTTTGCGCAATTCCTCCGCATGGCTTGATCCTTCTGGAACTTCTACGTGCGGGAAGTTCCAACTCCCGAGCTCCATAGTTACAGAGCAGCGGTCTGCAATCTCTCCTGAAGCATCAACGGCTTCAGGAATATCTTTGAACCACTCACGCATTTGAGATTCAGACACAAAAGAGAAATCTTCCTCTTCGTTGCGCCCGCGCTCTCCTTGACCAATGCGCCGCAAAACTTCCGTTGCTTCTCTGTCATCAGGTTTTAGGTAATACACGTCATGCTGGGCGAGGAGCCGCACTCCTTCTTTCTTTCCAAGCTCCTGAATTTGCTTCATGCGCTCAGTGTGTCCTTCAACTTTAGGATGATGTGTTACCTCAAGGAATACATTGTCTTTGCCAAAGATGCTCACATACTCTGCAAGCACCGCAGCAGCTCCCTCTGCGTCTCCTGCTTTGAATGCAGCTGCAACGTCTCCAGCAAAAGAGGGAAGAATAGCGATGAGTCCTTCTTTGTGTTCTCGCAGCAGCTCCTTGTCCATACGAGGACGCTCCAAGAATCCTTCAAGGAAAGATTTGGACACGAGAGCCATAAGGTTTTGATACCCGGCATTATTTTCTGCGAGCAAGACAATACGTGTGCGAGTCGTGTCTACGCGCTCCTTATCAAAACGTGAGTGGGGGGCGAGGTAGGCATCAACACCAATAATTGGTTTGATATCAGCTTTTGTTGCTGCTTGGTAGAAGGAGATTGCTCCGTGCATGTTGCCAGCATCAGTAAGGCCAAGCGCAGACATGCCCTGCTTTTTAGCTTCCTGAACAAGCTCTTTTATCTTTGGGAGGGCCTGCAAGAAGCTGTAGTGGCTGTGTGTGTGGAGGTGTACGAAGCGTCCCATGGAGACAGTATATCTGTTTCGAGGGGCTCAATACAGTGGGGAGTATTTTGAATGGTCCGTCCAAGACAGGGTACAATAATATGTAATGAAGCAGTTGAAGCCTCAAAAGGCATTTACACTCATAGAGCTCCTGGTTGTGATCGCCATAATTGGACTCTTGTCTTCAGTGGTCCTTGCGAGCTTGAGCACAGCCAGGACTAGGGCAATGAATACTGCAGCACAGTCTAGCGGGAATGGTCTCCTTACGAGTATTCTTGCGTGTGATATTGCTGGTGGGAAGGTAGTAGCACCGAATTCAACAACTGTCCCGACGAACGCGCTCTGTACGCTCGGCTCAAGTTACGGAATGTGGCCCAAGGCTCCAAACGGGTGGGTCTGGTCTCAGTCTGTGTGGGTAGGCGGAAGTCAGAATCTCATTTATCTTACGAGTACGTATAATTCGAATCAGATGTACTGTGGGCACTATCCTGACTGGCCTTCTAGTTACTGTTCTTCCGCTTCAACAGCAGGTTTATGTCGTGGCTCAAAAGACTTCACCTGCACGATGTACGACTCTTCTACCGGTATTTGGCGATAGCAGTGATATAGTTTTTGTATGAGCGATATTTCATTCAACGAAGAGAATACAACAGTTCGTCCCACACCAATTGCGGCTCAACAGCCTGCACTTGTGAAGCTAGTTATTCGTTGGGGGCTCGCAAAAGATCAGAAGGGTGCAGAAATGGTTCTTATTGGAACGGCAGTAATAGCGGCAACTCTAGCCATCGCTATTCCCTTTATGTCTGGAAGTGTTGATAGACCTGCACCCCAAGTTGTTCCGATGAATCCGTCTGTGCCTTATGGTGGATAGGCGTGGATTTACTCTGATTGAGCTTTTAGTCGTAATTGCCATTATTGATCTTTTGTCTTCTATAGTACTTACGTCTCTGAGCACGGCGCGTGCGAAAGCAAACAACGCACGCCGAGTTGCTGACCTAATACAGATACGCACAGCGCTTGCGCTGTATCACATAAACAACGGTGCCTATCCGATACAGGCAGGATGGAAAGGGACACTCCGAACTGTTACGGAAACGGCTCTGACCCAAATGCAGCGATTCCAGGACTGGTCCCTACCTACATATCTAAGATGCCGCAAGACCCAAGACCAGTGCTCCCAAGTTATTGTTATTTGTATACTTCAAATGGCACAGACTATAAGGTGCTTGCGTACAATACTGTTGAAGGAGGAGCGGTACCAGTCGGAGGCAAAAATGCACGATATCCGCTTGGGTGCGGCAGCTCGCAAAGTTCGTTCGCAGTATATACAGAGGGAGCGGCATGTTGGTAGTTGGCGTTGATGAAGCAGGCAGAGGACCTATTGCAGGGCCCGTTGCCGTCGGTGTTGTCTGTGTTCCGGAAGACTATCCATTGCTTGAGACATTTCCAGGGCTCAATGATTCAAAAAAGCTCTCAGAAAAGAAGAGAGACATTCTTTTCCAGATTTTACAGAGCGAAATTCGTACAGGAGCACTCTCGGCAGTTGTGTGTCTGTCTTCAGCAAAGATGATAGACGAGCAGGGAATTGCGTATGCAGTGCGTCATGCGCTTTCGCGTGGAGTGCGAAAACTTATGCCAGATCCAGAAGCTGGAAAGGTATTTCTTGACGGGTCTTTGCATGCGCCAAAAGAATATGTGCAAGAAACAGTTATTGGCGGAGACGGAAATATTCCAGCAATCATGCTTGCGTCTGTTGCGGCGAAAGTTACGAGAGACAAGCTTATGAAAAAGAGGGCACAAGAGTATCCAGAGTATGGCTTTGAAGCCCATAAGGGATACGGAACAAAAGCACATTACGAGGCCCTGCGTGTGCATGGACTTTCTCCCGAGCACCGAGCAACGTTTATACACTTATAGCCCCGAAAGAGCCTTGTAAACCAGCCTGGCCGCAAACCCCTTCCGTAGGAAACAAGGCTGTGGTATGGTGTGCCCACTATGTCTGTACGAATGCGTCACACCCGTTCTCATACCCGAAACCGCCGAAGCCACCACGCGCTTACGGACGGGGCTCTTGTTGTTGATAAGGAGTC
>JAHJZL010000058.1 GCA_018826405.1 Patescibacteria group bacterium | reverse complement strand
TATAGACTGTGCGAGAGCAGAGCGCATGGTCATGGGGCCGCGGAACTTAAAGTCGTAGTTCTGTGGTGCGTAGCAGGGGGGCTCACTGTTTCCAGTATCTGTTTGCAAACATGCAGTTGAAAACTGTGTGGGGAGATCAAAGATTATCGTCTCCGGCGTGTATCCTTTTTCAAGAGCTGCTGCGTACACAAAAGGTTTAAAGGAAGATCCCGGCTGTCTTTTGGCAAGCGCTACGTTAAAGTTCCCGTCAATAGCTTCATCGAAGTAGTCCCGAGAGCCAACCATTGCAAGAATTTGCCCGGTCTTAGGGTCGAGTGCTACAAGCGCTGCGTTTGATGCGTTAAACCGTGCAGTGTTTGCGAGCGCATACTCTTTTACGATTGCTTGAGCATCATTTTGTAGATCGGCATCAAGCGTTGTGATAACTGACAACCCTTGCGTTACAACTTCAGGTCCGTACGTCTGCTCGAGCTGTTGCTCAATATAGAACACAAAGTGCGGGGCAATTATCGAGTTGTTTTGTTGTTTGCTAAACACAACTTCTTCGCGTGCTGCTGCCTGCTCCTCTTCAGCGGTTATGTAACCAAGGATACGCATGCGCTCGAGTACATAATTCTTGCGTGCGTCTAGGTCTTCGCGATTGTTTCCATACGGAGAAAAGTACGTAGGGAGCTGGGGAATTGCTGCAAGGTACGCTGCTTCGGCAAGCGTAAGATCGTTTGCGGATTTGGCGTAGAACGCACGACTCGCAACTTCTGCGCCGTACAAGGTTCCTCCGTAGGGAGTTACGTTGAAATAAAACTCAAGGATTTGTTTCTTTGTATACTTTTGCTCAAGCTTCCAGGCAAGTACCCACTCCTGAAACTTGCGAATAGGGCTCTTCTTGCCAGAGAGAATAGTGTTTTTAACAACCTGCTGAGTTATGGTTGAGCCGCCCTGTGCAAAGGACCGGGTTTTTATATCAACAATAATTGCGCGGGCAATTGCAGTGAAAGAAACACCACTGTGGCTGTAGAAGCTTGCGTCCTCAATTGCAATTGCAGCCTGCTGGAGGTTTGGAGAAATCTCTGAAAGCTCAACTATGTTCCTGCGCACATCATGGTTGAGGTCGTATAAAACAGTTTTGCCTGTGCGGTCGTATATCTTTGTGGACTGTGCGACTTTGCGAGAGTCGAAAGAGTTTAGGTCTGGAATTGGAGTAAGCGCTGCCCAGAGGATACCTGCTCCAGCAACGAGCATTGCTGCCCCGGCAAGGACAAGGAATATACGCAATAAAGGATGCGGATTTTCAAGATGCGAACGTAGTGCACGCTTCTTTGATTTTCTTGTCATGTTGAGAACATGCTACCACGAAGAATGGCCCCATGCGGGGCCATTCTTGCTAGTCTTCTGACTCCTCGTCCTCCTCTGAGGCGTCCGAGTCATCCATGTCCTCGTCCTCATCAAGGTCCATCTCGTCTTCGTCTTCTTCGAGATCCGGATCGAGCATTTCGTCGTCAAGCATATTAGAAAATTACCTTTAGTATCCTCACGCAGAGCGCGAAGCTTATCTATTTGAGCAAAAAGTACGCGCTTTGCAAGCCTAAGAAGACGGACGTGTGGATAGCGCCGCAATACAAAGCGCAATGGCGTCGAGTTCGTCGTCCAAACGGCGCTTTTCAGGCAAAGAAATAAGCCGGGGAATCATCTGAGCAACAGCTTTTTTGTCTGCGTTTCCGTACCCAGTTACGGCGAGTTTAACTTGTTGAGGCGAGTGTTCTGACACAGAGAGTCCGGCTTCAGCAGCAGCAGAAAGAGCTGCGCCCCGAGCTTCAGCAACGCCAAGCGCGCTTCGTTTGTTATTGGTGCTCCAGAAAAGAGTTTCAATAGCGACGCGGTCTGGAGCGTGCGCGACAATTGCGGCCGCTACTGCTGAGTGGATGTGAGCAAGGCGGTCTGCCGTGTCTCCTTTGGGCGGGGAAATGCACTCGCTCCATATATGGGTTGGGCGACTAGGGTCTCCTTCAAGAACTGCGAGGCCCATCCGATCAAAGCCAGGATCAATCGCTAGTATTCTCATACCCCCGAGCATTTGTGAATACGCGCTGCACATCTTCCTGCTCGTCTAGCTGATCAAATATTTTAACCAAGGCCTCTTCGTCTTCTTCAGAAAGCTCCATGAGCGGCTCGTTAGGAGTAAATTCTCCAGAAGGGGATTTAGCAAATGCCCAGAGCGCACTTCCAGGAGTGCCAAGCTCAAAAGCAGCCTTAGAAATTAAATGTTTTATTTCCTGTGTGGTGCGGTTCTTGTTGTCTGTTAGGGCATCAATAATGAGTGCCGTTCCTCCGGGCCCATACCACTCATACACCACCTGCTCTAGATCACTCGCGTCTTTGCTTGTTCCTTTTGAGACTGCGCGCTCAATACTGTCCTTGGGCATGTTTACTGCCTTTGCGCGCTCAATTGCAGTTGAAAGACTTGGCGAGAAAAGATCGCCGCCTGCTTTCTTGGATTCAATAGCTATAAGTCGCGCAAAGCGAGAAAAGGTTTTTGACTTAGCTGCATCTGTGGCTCCTTTCTGTCTTTTAATTTGTGACCATTTGCTGTGTCCTGACATATAACTCTAACTGTATCAAATTATTTCCCGAGGTAGTCTCGGCCTTTTGCGGTAAGAATACGTCCACGAGAAGAGCGCTCAACAAATCCGAGGCGCAATAGATACGGCTCGTACACGCCTTCAACTGTGTCAGGGTCCTCGTGAAGCGCAGACGCAAGCGCGCGAATTCCTGCAGGGCCTCCCTTAAAGGAATCGCGAAGCGTCTCTAGATACCTGCGGTCGTCTTTAGTAAGTCCTAGTGTGTCGATACCAAACAACTCGCACGCAAGATCTGCAACTTCAGCAGAGAGTTCGCGCTCCTCAACTTCAGCGTAGTCGCGGACGCGCTTAAGAAGAGCGTTGGCAACACGCGGAGTTGCGCGGCTGCGGGAGGCAACACGCTCAACTACTTCTTCAGGAGCATCAAGATTAAGTACTTGCGCAGAGCGGCGAATAATACTTCGCAGGTCTTCGTCTGAATAGAAATCTAATTGGTACACACCACCTCCAAAACGAGAACGAAGGGGAGAGGAGAG
>JAHJZL010000006.1 GCA_018826405.1 Patescibacteria group bacterium | reverse complement strand
AACCCTCTAGGCAAGGCTTGACGGCTTCAGGGCATTTTCCCAAGGACCTTCTGGTACCGCGCTTGTTCGCGGTGCGCTGGAATCATCCTCAGGCAACTTGTTCACCTTCCCATCCCGGGAAGGAGTGCCTGGAGGGTTCTGGATAGGATGAGAAGAAACAAAACACCCCGCGATATCGCGGGGTGTTTTGTTAATCTCTCGGAAGGTCTACAACTCGGAAGACTTCTTCAAGAGAGGAGGAGCCTTCTATGGCTTTTAGAACTCCTTCTTGTGCCATGGTGAGGTACCCTTGGCGACGGACTGATTTTGCAATGTCTCCCTCGCTCGGATTGTCGCGCAGGAAGGTTCCCAGCTCCTCATCCATAAAGATCGCTTCGTGCACGCCCACGCGTCCCTTGTACCCATTCTCTTCTTCGCTCTTTGGATCAGGTACCCAGACCATATCAAGAGAGTCTGGAAGAAGAGACGTATCAGTTACGGTTGAAAGAATTCTTTCCATCATTTGTTTTTCTTCATCTGTGGCGCGCACCTGCTTCTTTGCTTGTGGGTCTAGGGTGCGAACAAGACGCTGCGCCATGGCAACCGTTACCGCTGAAGCGAATGTCTTTGGATCAACACCCAAATCAACGAGGCGGGGGAAGCTGCCGGCAGCATTGTTGGTGTGGAGTGTTGAGAAAACAAAGTGTCCGGTAAGTGCGGCTTGTATAGCAACATCAGCAACTTCGCTGTCGCGAATTTCTCCAACCATAATAACGTCAGGGTCCTGGCGGAGCACAGAACGAAGCCCTGAGGCAAACGTATAGTTCTTGCCGTCTGTCTGCGTCTGCACAATTCCTGGCAGATGATATTCAACCGGGTCTTCGATAGTAACAATCTTAATTTCTGGAGTGTGGATATGCCGCAAGAAGGCATAGAGAGAAGTTGTCTTTCCGGAGCCTGTAGGTCCTGTTGTTAGGAGCATGCCTGTTGGACGAGTGATTTCTTCAGTGAGACGGGCAAGGAGTTTTGGGTGCAGGCCAAGCTTCTCAAAAGAAACACCGAGGTTAGACGCATCAAGAATACGCATAACAAAAGATTCTCCGTATGCGCCAGGAATAAGGGAGGTGCGAATATCAATCTCTGAGTCTCCGACGGGTACGGTAAACCTCCCGTCCTGAGCACGGTCTTTAATATTTATCTTGAGACCAGAAAGCAATTTAATGCGAGAAGCAATGAGCTGATACGTGTGCGCATCAAAGGTATATGCATCAACAAGTTGCCCATCAAGACGAAGGCGCAGGCGCACGCCAACTTCCTCAGGTTCAATATGAATGTCAGACGCGCGAAGGGAGAGGGCAGCGGCAAGCACGTCTTCAAGTACTTGAGAAACCTGTGCTCGCTTTCCAGCAACTAAGTTCGCATCAAGGTGTTTGCGCAAAATAGAAACACTCGTTATTTCTCCACGCATACGAGCAAGCTCGTCTCCCCGAATATCAAAAACCCCCGACTTACTCTCTGCTGCAAAGGAAAGATCTGTGTAGCGTTCAAACGCAATGTCCAGGCTCTTCTGAGAAACTAAGAAGCGCGTAAGAATATACCCTTGTGCTTCAAGCGCGTGCTCAATTTGAGCGAGGGTGAGGTTGCTTGGATTGCGCACGGCAAGAGAAACATGCTTCCCGGTCTTTGCGAAGGCAACTGCCTCAGCCTCTTTCGCCTCTTTTTCAGGAATAAGACGCAGCGCGTCCATGTTAACGGCAACAATACTAAGGTCTGTATAGTCTAGCGAGTACTTCTCTGAGAGCACTCTCGCCAAGTCCTCCTCTTCGCGTTCTCGCAAACTTGCGAGCTTTGCATTTTCAGCATCAGTATCAAAATGTGCAGGCATACGCACATGATAGCGTGCATTGGAGCGTGTTTCTATCTTGCTTGGTACAATTACTGCATGACGCGCACACTAGCTACGGTTGAGGAGCTCGCAGAGGAAGCACAGGTGCTCGCTCGCTCGCTCGCTCCAAAATCTGATGGAGCAACACTCGTAACGCTCTCTGGGGATCTTGGGGCAGGGAAGACCACCTTTGCTCAGAGCCTTGCTAAGGCCCTGGGTGTTACAGAGCACGTAACAAGCCCAACGTTTGTTCTTGCGAAAACATATACATTGAAAGACCAGACTTTCTCAGAACTCGTGCACATTGATGCATACAGACTGAAGGAAGGAGAGCTGCAAAGCATCAGGTTTAACGAATTGCATGTGCGCCCTGACGTTTTGATTGTGCTTGAGTGGCCAGAGCGGGTAAGAGAAAGTCTGCCCAAGGCAGACGTGGCCCTGTCGCTTTCTGTGGGGCCAGACGAAACAAGAACACTGTCCTATGCCTAAAACAAATAAGAAGACCCGGCTCGTATTGCTTGATGCGCACGCAATTATTCATCGTGCGTACCACGCCCTCCCTGATTTCACGGGCCCCGACGGTGCGCCAACAGGAGCCCTCTACGGATTGTCTGCAATGCTTCTTAAAATTGTGGCAGACCTAAAACCAGATTACGTAATTGGATGCTACGACCTTCCAAAGCCAACCATTAGGCATGAGGCATACGAAGGGTACAAAGCAACACGCACAAAGAGCGATGATTCGCTCGTGGCGCAGCTCACCACTTCACGCAGAGTTTTTGAAGCATTCTCAGTTCCTATTTACGAACGGGAGGGATTTGAAGCAGATGATATTCTCGGCACCATTGTAGAGCTTCTTAAGAACGATTCTTCAGTTGAAATTATTATTGCCTCGGGCGACATGGACACCATGCAGCTTATTGATAAGAAGAAGGTGCAGGTATACACACTTAAGAAAGGACTGAATGACACTATTTTGTACGACGAAGCTGCTGTTGTTGAACGATACGGTTTTCCTCCAGAGCTTATTCCAGACTGGAAGGGTCTGCGGGGAGACCCGTCAGACAATATTGTAGGAGTGCCAGGAATTGGGGAGAAGACGGGCACTGATCTCGTGCAGAAGTTTGGAACCATAGAAAAGCTTTATAAAGCAATTAAGAAAGACGAAGAAGCCGTTCTCGCAGAGGGAATTAAACCCCGTATTCTAAATCTTCTTAAAGAACACGAAGAGGACGCGATGTTTTCAAAAATGCTCGCAACGATTCGTCTCGACGCACCCATAGCATTCGCGCTCCCTGAGAAACACTGGGAGGAGACCGTTTCGCTAGAAAAACTGCAGGAGCTTTTTGATGAGCTTGGGTTTAGGTCTTTGCGCGCTCGCGCACGCACGGTACTTGGAGTTCCCGAAGAGGCCGAAGCAACAGAGGAAGAGCCGGCGGAAGAAGTGCCGCAAGAGCGTCTCGAAGAAGCTGCAATTATGCTGTGGTTGTTGTCTTCTGAGTTTACGAATGCATCAGTTGAGGACGTGCTTGCGTACACAAAGTGCAGAGATTTTGATTCTGCGTACACAGAACTAGAACGGTTACTTTCTGAAACGGGAAGACTGAAGGAGCTGTACGACACCATAGAGCGCCCGCTTATACCTGTATTGCGCGGCATGGAAAAGTGCGGAGTGCGAGTAGATACAGAAGTTCTGGAAGGACTGCGCGCAGAATACCGGGCAGAACTTGAGAGTATCGAGCAGTCTATATATAAGGCTGCAGGAAAAGAATTTAATATCAGCTCGCCAAAACAACTCGGAGATATTTTGTTTGATGAAATGGGACTCGCGGCAAAAGGACAGAAAAAGACGGCAACAGGACAGCGATCAACAAGAGAGTCTGAACTTGAGAAACTAAAAGATCTACACCCAATTATCGGAGAAGTGTTGAAGTACAGAGGTCTTCAGAAACTTCTTTCCACATACATTGAAGCAATTCCTCCGTTGTTGGACGCAGACGGACGGCTGCACGCACAGTTCCTGCAGGCAGGAACAACGACAGGACGAATGGCAAGCCAGAGTCCTAACCTGCAAAACATTCCTATTCGTGCAGAGCGCGGAAGAGCAATCCGCCAAGCATTCATTCCGCAGGACGGGTATACGTTAGTCGGTCTAGATTATTCTCAGGTTGAACTACGTATTGCGGCCATACTCTCAGGAGACGAGAAGCTGTGCGACATTTTCAAGAGCGGGAGAGACGTGCACCAGGAAGTTGCAGCTGCAGTGTTTAGTGTTGAGCCTAAAGATGTTGACCACGAGATGCGCAGACGAGCGAAGATTATTAACTTCGGCATTCTGTATGGCATGGGTGTGAACGCACTGAAGACCCAACTAGGAACGACAGCAGCAGAGGCGCACACATTCTATGATGATTATTTCCAAACATTCAGCACGCTGGCCGAGTATTTGGAGCGCACTAAAGGGTTCGCACGCAAGCACGGATACACAGAAACGCTTTTTGGAAGACGCAGACAATTCCCTGAAATGAAATCCTCGCTTCCCTATGTGCGCGCCCAAGCAGAGCGCATGGCAATTAATGCACCAATCCAAGGCACGCAGGCAGATGTTATAAAGCTTGCCATGGTGCGCATAGACGAGCTTTTGAAGAAGGAGGGAAGTGCTGACGACGCGCATCTCTTGCTCCAGGTGCATGACGAACTAGTTTTTGAAATAAAGAATGAACGCGTTGGGGAGCTCGCGCGGAAGATAGAAGACGTGATGGAGTCTGCACTCTCTATTGATCAGACGAAGGGCGTACCTATTCTTGCAGAAGCTAAGGCGGGTTCAAGCTGGGCAGAGATGAAGCCGCTATGATTTATCTATTCCATGGGTCAGATGTAGGAAAAATTAGAGCAAAAGCATTTGCGTGGGCAGCAGCAGCTCGTGCTAAAGCTCCAGACGCAGCGTACATTCGGCTGCAAGGGAAGGAGATAACGGAGGCGGCACTCTATGACGCTATTGGAGCTCAAGGACTTTTCTTTTCTAAGTCTCTTATTCTTATTGATGAGCCTTTCTCAGATTCTGAAACAGGAGAGACCGTGCTTGGGCTCCTGGACGCCCTTGCTCAGACAGATAATCCGGTTGCAATTCTTGCACCGAAGTTGCTTGCGGCGCGCGTAAAGAAGATTGAAGCACTCGCTACAAAAGTTTTTAAAGAAGACGCAGTTGCTGTGCGTGCTCGCGGCTTTAATGGATCTCTCGTAAACGCACTGGCTGCGAAAAAAGGAGACGTGTTGTGGCAAGAGCTTAAAAGAGCAGAGCGCCTCGGAGATGCTCCGGAGATGCTGCACGGACTTCTGCACTGGAAGGCGAGAGATCTTATGCAAAAGGGAAGTCCTTCGTGGAAGAAAGAAGAGGCGCGAGAGCTTTCAGTTCAATTAATTGAAATGGTTTCTCGTGCGCGCTCTGGGGACCTGCCCCTGTCAGAGTCTTTGGAGCGGTTTGCGTTGAAGCTTTAGTTTTTTGGGTTGCGCATCTTTCTATACTCGTTCGCGCTCATGAAAGTTTTTGGAGAACAGTGGTCTACAAACAAAATACCGTTTAAGTGATCTATCTCGTGCTGAATAATTCGAGCAAGCAGCCCCGAGGCGCGTAGTTCAAAATAAGCACCATCTATATCCTGCGCGCGTACGGTTACTGACACTGGTCTGCGGACCTTCCCAAACAAGCCAGAGAAGGCAACGCTTCCGCACCCCTCCCAGTCCAATGCGTGCTTTTTTGAGACGTGAATAATTTCCGGGTTTATGAAAACACGAAGAGAATCTAAATCTATTGGTTTGCGAACCTTGGTTCTTCTGACCTCTGTAACAAAGATACGCACGGAGCTACCTATCTGCGGCGCAGCCATTCCAACCAGATCCGTATGACGCATTGAGTCTGTGAGATCTGTAACAATCTTTCTCGATTTGGCAGAGGGAACAGGTGCTGGAGAAGCTTTTGCTCTGATGCAGGGATTCCCAACCTGAGTAGTTTCTCTAATCATTATTAGTTAGTCCGCCTACCTGGGCTCGAACCAGGGACCGTCTCCTTAAAAGGGAGCTGCTCTACCAACTGAGCTATAGGCGGTTGGTGACGTTATACCGTTAATACGTGACAAGGTCTACCGTAAGACCGTTCTCGTCAATTAGTTTAATCGCATCGCGTGAAGATTTCCAGAGCTCTTCGTCACGATCCAAATAGATGTGCCAAGTGCGCCCAGAGAAGTTCGCATCGTACCTATGTGTTGCAACACAGCCGTTGTAGGTGAGGTGAGCATCAATAAGTGCGAAACAAGCCCCGCTTAGACTGCGGCTCTCCTTTGGAGATTCGCAAGACGGCGTGCGCTGCATAAGAGTGTAGCAGGCATCATCTCTTAATTTGTTCCCTGTATAGAATCTTTCAAACTCGCTGCTTGCAGAAGGACAGTTGTTTTGGATAGGAGGAGTAAAGCGTTGCGGACCTCCCAAATATCCCGTGCACATGTTTTCTCTGAAAGAAACGCCAATAGGAGACTCACCACTTATGATGAAAGCCTCGTCTCCTGGCTGCAGGACAATGGGTTCGCGATCATTCACACGGCCCGATGTGGGAATAAGTGCTCCGTTTGGAATCCGCTCCTCCTCACGAGTAGCACCTGAGGCAATTTTCCAACCAGTAATTGAAACAGGATCAGATCCTGAGGCTCGGATAGAGACGTACTCAAGGTCCTCGTCTTCAGCGCCTACGCCTCCGTACCCGCTAACACTAACGAGTCCTCGCTTTGGAGATGCGTCACCAAAACTTTTAATCTCAGAACTCTGGCGCTGCAAAAACGATACGCGATCCTGAATGCTCATAATGTCTGCCCACACAGAACCAGACCCAGCAGGGGAATAGGAGTCATCGCCGTAGCCCTCTTGAACAGTGTCTACGTCAGTAATAGGACTTATATAAGGTCCTGCAAAAGAAATAGGTTTTGTGGGGCCGCCAGAGGCGTACCACAACACAAAGAAAAACAGGATTACTACGAAGAAGAAAAGTGCGTCACTCCTCATTACTTCTATAGTACCAGCATCTACGAAAGCTTCTCTAGTTCTTCTCGGACTACGCGCGCGTCACTCCAGGGAGTTTTTGTGTCGTTCGCTTCCATAAGATAAGGGTCAGTCCCTTTTCCGGTTACGAGCACTGCGTCTCCTTTGTGTGCAAGCGAGAGCGCAAATGCAATTGCCTCTCTGCGGTCCATAACAATGTGAGGCTTCTTTTGCATACCAGCTGCCATCTCAGCAACAATTGCCGCAGGGTCTTCTTCGTACGGGTCTTCGTTTGTGAGGATAACTTCATCACAGTATTCTTCTGCAATTTTACCCATCAAGGGCCTCTTCCAGGTGTCTCGTCCGCCTCCTGTGTTTCCAAGAACACAGACCTTTCTCCTCCCCGCATACGCTTCATAGAGTGCCCGCAAAGAATCTGGAGTGTGCGCATAATCAACAACTGCATAAAAATCTTGGCCTGCGTCAATGCGCTCTGCACGTCCTGGAATAAGAGAAAGTTTTGCAAGCGCACGCGCAGATACTTCGAGAGAAATACCAAGTGCAGCAACGGTCTTAATTGTTGCGAGCGCATTTAAGACGCTGAAGGTGCCAGGGTGCGGAAGAGAGATAGTGGTGCCTTCATACACAAACGATGCGGAGTGATCAGTGAGCTCGGTGCTCTGCGCATCTTCCAGTGAGAAGGGAATCTGATTTTCAACAGGAAGCGCAAGGAACCGCTTTCCGTACTCGCTGTCTTCGTTCGCTACGATGGTGCGCGGCCGCTTAGGTGAGCGAACTAGCGCCTTACCAATTCTGTACTTTGCTTGGAAGTACTGCTCCATACCGCCATGGGATTCTATATGTTCCCGCTCAAGGTTGGTGAAGACAAGTGAATCGAGAGAAAGCAGTAGATGTCTGTACTGAAGTGCTGCCTCGCTCGTTACTTCAATAACTGCATGCGTTGCTCCCTTGCGTACGGCTTCACCTAAGAAGTTTTGAATAAACCCGCGTCCTGGAAGTGTCATCTTAAAAAGATTGGGTCGCGTGCCGTCTCCGATGCGGAAGTGAATGGTGCTTGAAACAGCAACGGTGTGCCCAGCTTCAGTAAGACAGGCAGCAATCATTTCAGTTACTGAAGATTTACCTTTCGTTCCCGTTACAGCAATAACGGTGAGTTTGCGTGCAGGGAAGCCGTTCACTAGAGCGAGAACGATGGTCCATGCAAGGTGATACGGAGCGAGGAGTACTCTGTATGCAGAGCGCGGAAGAAGAGACTCTAATAATCTTTTAACGAAGTGCATGTTACGAGTGAGACAGGGCAGCCTTGAGGCGCGCATCTTTTTCTACAATATCTTTTGGAATCGTGGCGAGTGCCTTACGTGCTTCGCGTTCCGTGTAACCAAGCGCGACTAGTGTATCGAAGACTTCGCCGTCAGTGTCTCCATGTGTGTGGCCGTCTCCCGGTATCTTCTCTGAAAGCTCAACAGCTAGTTTTTCTGCAGCTTTCTTCCCGAGCCCAACGACGCGGGTGAGGTAGGTGATGTCGCGGGCGGCGATGGCCTGTTCCAAAGATTCGCGCGGCGCACGACGAAGCACAGAAAGCGCCGTCTTTGGGCCAACTCCGGAAACAGTGAGGAGAAGCTCAAAGAATTTCCGCTCAGCTTCGTCAACAAAGCCGTATAGATCAACGCCATCCTGCTTAATTGAGAGGTATGTTTTAAGGGAAACTTGTGCCCCGACTGTAAAAGGCTCGCTGGAGGCGAGGTGTACGAGCACTCCCCAGCCAACTACAAGCACCACGAGGCTATCTCCCTCAATACTTAAAACAGTGCCCTGGATCTCTCTAATCATGGTATGTATCGTAGCATTATCTTGCACATATCTACGGAATGCCGTACTATTGCGCCCACATGGCAATCACTAAGTCTGCAAAGAAAGCGCACCGCGCATCCCTCAAAAAGCACGTATATAACGTGCGTCGTAAGCGTGCTATCACTGACACCGTTAAGGTAGTCAAAAAGGCCATTAGCACTGATGTAAAAGAGGCTGAAAAGACTCTCTCAGCTGCGTACAAGGCAATTGATAAGGCGGCAAAGACTGGCGTTATCAAGAAGAACACTGCTTCACGCAAGAAGTCTCGCCTCGCAAAGGCGATCGGCCGCGCAAAGGCATAACGATCTGCAAGAAAAGACCGGACCCAGAAAGTCCGGTCTTTTCTTTTGCTATAGTTATTGAAGTTACTCGTAACAAACTACTAAGTATGTTTCATATGCACTCTGTAGCAGGAAGAGTTTTCATTGGAATTGGTGTTGGGTTCATAGTTGGCGTTGCCGTTATGCTCAGCCTTCCAATGTTTGGCTTTCCGCTCGTAAGCATGTTCGGATTCGGAACGCTTCTCATGTTTATGCTCATGGGGATAGTCATTGGGTTTATGGGTCTCTTTAACAGACACCCGCTCTTTAACTTCCGCATGCCGTGGTGGATTAGGGGACTCATGGTGGGATTTGTGTTCACCTTGATGTACGTCCTTTTGAGTTACGGTTCTCTCGTAGTCGTTATGCAATCATCGCTAGTCTCATGGATGGGACTTACGTCCCCATTCTGGGCACTGCTTGATGGAATCTGCATCGGGCTCCTTATGAGCGGTCTTGAAACTAAGTTTGCGGGAGAAGGGCCACAGCTGCCTATTACGTAAAGAAGGAGATATATACAAAAGACCCCTGAAATAGGGGTCTTTTGTATATCCGAGTGCTCTTGGTAGGAATCGAACCTACATTACAACTTCCGCAAAGTTGCGTCCTATCCATTGAACGACAAGAGCGTTTTTTGACTCTACCGCCTTGCTGCATTCGTTGCAACCGTATTAGAGCCTAAAGAGCTCTATGAGGCGGTCTACAGCAGATTCGTCATGCTTTCCTTCTTCAATGTGTTCTGCAAGGAATTCATACACTTCAACAGGGTCGGGGCCTGCAATTGGAATGAGTAGGTGCGGAGCAAGTATGCGGTGCGTCTTGAGCGAAAGGGCAGGGGGGAGTGTTGGGTCTATGTACTCAAGAACTGAAAAAGAGATGATGTGTTCATACTCGTATACGTTCTCGTCAATCATTATGCCGGCATCAGTTATGCGAAAGACATGCGTGCGAGGATCTTTTGCAGTTGAAAGGGCGAGCGTTCCTGTTGCAGCCGCAATAAGGAGAGCAAGTATAAGATTCCCAAAAAGAATACTTGCGATCACTCCGGCAACGGCAATGATTCCAACTGCCCAATACCAGTCGCTGCCTTTTTGTTCAAAGACATACTCAGTAGCTTCCCATTCAAAGAAAACAGTGCGCGCCATATATACACGCATAATAGCACCGAGAGTACGAAACTCTTGGAGTACAAATCTTTTATGGTGACTACGGTAGCGGAGGAGGTGGGATTCGAACCCACGAGACCTTTCGGCCTGGCGGTTTTCAAGACCGCTCGTTTCGACCACTCACGCACTCCTCCGGGAGTTATTTATTCTCAACTCCCTGCACATCGGGAATGAGAACTTGTTTGTCCTTTCTGAATCCAAGCAAGTACACGAGCTCTAGAATGCCCAGTGTATTTAATACAAGCAGGACAACAAACCAAAGCTTCTGCCCATTGCGCGCCGCATGCCAGAGCGCAAGACCCTTTATTGCAATTGTCCAAACGGCAATAGCAATAAAAAGAGGGAACAGGATCGCAAGCCCAGCTCCTGAAAGGAAGCTAAACGCATCTCCTGAGGACTGATACATCTGTGGATTCATGTGCACGTGGAGTGTAGCATGCACTGCTTCGTACGTGTAGGATGCAGAGTATGAAGTACCTGGGCATAGATTTTGGCACCAAAAAGGTCGGACTCGCGCTTTCTGACGACGCGGGACAGATGGGGTTCCCGCACGGGATCCTGCCTAACAATGGATTCCTTATCGATGAGATACTTGCCTTGATTGAGCGCAAGGGAGTTGAGGCAGTGGTTATGGGAGAATCCAGGAATTTTCAGGGAGAGGAGAACCCAGTTGCAAAAGATGCAAAGGCATTTGTGCGATTGCTTGAGCAGCGCATGGATATTCCGGTGTACTTTGAACCAGAGATGCTCACAACCCAAGAAGCGCGCCGAGATTTTGAAGGTGTGCGCATAAAGGGTGATCCGGTTGTAGACTCATCTGCAGCAGCACTTATATTAACGAGTTACCTTTCACGCGCATGAGCAAAGAACGAATAACAATAGATGAGTTTGCAAAGATTGAGGTACGGGTCGGCACTGTGCAAAGTGCAGAGCGCGTACCTGAGACAGACAAGCTACTCAGGCTTATTGTAGATTTTGGAGAGGAGGGTGGACCGAGACAAATTGTTTCTGGAATTAATGCGTATGTGAATGAGCCAGAAGATCTTTTGAACAAGCAGCTCGCATTTGTTACGAACCTTGAGCCAAGAACTATTAAGGGACTTGAATCAAACGGTATGTTGTTTGCAGTAGGGGGTGATGAAACTTTTGCTTTCTTAACTCCAGATAGACACGTACCACCAGGAACAGCCGCACACTAAGGCTTACGCACGGTATACTGTGCAGTATCACTATGTCGCATGCTCTTTCACGATTAGCACGAATAGAATTCGCACCTCCAAAGTATCTTGCATTTCCAACTGCGGGTATTGATATCTCTGCCAGCGGTGTGAAGGTCGCTCTTTTAGAGGAGCACGTGCACGGGCTTGAGTTGTCGGCGTACGGAGAAGAGCGACTACAACCCGGAGCAGTTGTTGACGGGGAGATTCGCGACACTAAGGCTGTAGTGGCGGCTGTGCGCGCACTTACAAAAAAGCATGGCATTAAGTTTGCACATATTGCACTCTCTGAATCCCGTAGCTATCTCTTTGAGGCAACTGTCGCGGGACGCACTAAGGCTTCTTGGAGAACTGCCATAGAGTCTCGTTTAGACGAATACGTGCCACTTCCGCCTGCAGAGGTTGCTTTTGATGTTGCTGCCACAGGCCCAATAGGAGAGAAGACGCATGTCGTAGGTGTTGGGTATGCACGCAGGGTTATTGAAGAGTCCTTAAACGCACTTGATGGGGCCGGGATTGAGGTCCGCTCAATTGAGAGCGAAACGTTTGCCGTACCACGTGCCATGATGCCAAACGGAGATCAGGAGACTGTCCTTATTATTGATATAGGACGTACTACAACCAAACTTGTTGTAGTGAGCCGGGGCGTACCACGCTTTGCAACAACACTTGATATTGGAGGACATGCGCTCACGCTTGCCGTGCAAAAACACTTTGGCGTAACAGAGGACGAGGCAAAGCGAGTTAAGGCTGAGCGTGGGCTTGTGAGTGGAGACGCGAACGATGAATACCTTTCAGCAATGCTCTCAACAGTTTCTGCAATACGGGAAGAGATTGTGCACCGCCTTGAGTACTGGCAGACACATGCAGCTTCAACATCAAATAACGAACAGGTAACACGGGCAATTTTAGTTGGAGGAAATGCGACAGTGCGCGGCTTGCCTGAGTATCTTGAGACGACCCTTAAAATACCTGTTGAGTTGGGGGACGTATTTACTAACCTCGCCCCGCGCGAGCACTGGTTGCCGCCTCTCGATTATTTTGAATCGCTTGCGTACTCAACTGCTATCGGCCTAGCTCTACGAGATTATGCAGACTGAACTTACAAACTTGCTTCCTCCTGAGCGCGTGCGCAGTTTGCGACAGCTGTATTTCTTCAGACTTGCAACTGTGGGAATGCTCGTCCTCTCTGGTGTGGCTATTATTCATGCCGTGCTGTTACTGCCCTCATTCTTGTATGCGAAACAGCAGGTAAAAGAGAAAGAAACAATTCTTTCATCACTGACTGCGACGCTTGGGGGAGCTGAAGAGCGTGAGGTAAGTGCACGAGTAAGTAAGCTTACTCAAGACGCAACGTATCTGGCACGTCTTAAGGAGCGAGCGGCAGCAAGCACCGCTGTTGCAGCTGTGCTTGATGTGCCACACCAAGGAGTGCGCATGACGGGCTTTACTTTT
>JAHJZL010000005.1 GCA_018826405.1 Patescibacteria group bacterium | reverse complement strand
TCTCAGAGATCTGAAAGGAAGAGATGAGAAGAAGCCCATCCTTATTATGCTTCCATCCATAGATTCTCTTGAAGACTATGCTGAGATGAATGAGGAAGCGTACCGTCTTGCTGAAGAGTTTCTTCCCGGTCCCCTCACGCTTGTGCTCCCCGCAAAGAAATCTGTCTCCTATTCACTCACATTCAATAGAACCGTTGGTATTCGCATTCCTAACGATCCGTTCTGTCTTGCGCTCTCAGCGGCATTTGGAAAGCCAATAACAAGTACGAGCGCTAACAGAGCTGGCATGGATACCATGGATACAATTCCAGAAATCCTTACCCAGTTCGGTTTTCATGCAGAATCAATCGGTCTTGCAATTGACGTGGGATCAAAAGGAAAGTCCCAACCTTCAACTATTGTCTCTGTTACGGAAAGTGGAGTTTCCGTACTTCGCGAAGGCGCACTCTCAAGAGAGGTCTTGGGACTATAGAAAAAAGCCCCGGAGTGTAAGTCCAAGGCTTGTGTTGTTTTGTTGGCGGCCAGATTAGGCGGCCGGGTTGCAGGTGGCGCCGGAAACGCTGAATTCCAGGGCGTCTCCACCTTGCACCTGGCAAGCCCAGCGACGGCCATCGTCCAGACGGACGATGTAGCTCGTCGCGCTGCCCATACCATGTTTGGTCGCGAGACCTTCCAGGGTAAGCCGATCGGCCGTGACGCCGATGGCGCCGGCGGCGCGATTCAGCAGCAGCTCGTCGCGGGGCGGGCCCGAGAAGTTCAGATCGGGCATGGTTTCGCAGGCCGCGAGGGCCAGGGAAGCGGCCGCCACGGCCAGGATGGACTTGATACGCATCTTGTTTCTCCGTCCGTCGTGCTGCCGCCAGAATGGCGAATTTAGCGATGTTCATTGGAACTACGCCACAGCAAAGAAAGGCTTACATACTACGCTTCTCTTTGCTATGGCCCAGTTCTATCTGGCAAGTACAGTACACCATTTGCTCAATATAACAAGTTTTGAAAATGTCCAGGCCTGCGGTATAGTCCGAGAGCGCCAACAGTCACTGGAGAAGGATTATGGCTCCAAACAGCCCTGAGGACGAACCGGAAGATCCGGAAATGGAACAGGCAGCCCGCGATGTGGTTGCCGAGAGGGAGAATCCTCCCGAACCCAGACCACAGAACGACTTTGCGTAACCCACCACTTCAGGAATGGAGTGGTTTTTCTTTTATCCTGAGACCTGCTTTCCAATTTCAAGTATTCTTCGCTTTTCTTCTGCGTCCTCTTCTCCAGCTACAGATGCTGGGTCTGAGGGATCCTTTTCCTCTGTTAAGGCAGAGCGAACTAAGTCAAAGATAACGTCTGCATCCTTTTCAACGTAGTTGCCGTATGCAATTTCCTCAACGGCCATATTAGTTCCAGTTACAATATTTGCCTTTATATGTCCCTTTAGATGCTCGGGCTCTATAACAAAGACAACTTCTGGAGAGTGTTCTGCAACAACTGCACTTAATTCTTCAGAAATAGCTTTTATATACTGCTGAAGGTTGTGCTCGTCGTTAGTTTCTAGAACGTTTCCGCTCCCAAGCTGTACACCGCCTGTAGAACGAGTAAAGAACCCCTCATTGTCAGTGTATGTAGGTGCGTGTTCCTCTGTATAGGAGAGTCCTTTAAGCTCTCCATTCTCTAGAGTATAGATTTTCCCGTGCTCCTTGGCAGAAACAACTACTAATGCCTTTACCGTCTTTAGATTGTATTTGTTGTGCATAGTTACTAACACTATAGAACAACAAGTATGAATTTGGAGTTAAGGCGTAGAGCAAATGCTTCAACTTCGCGTGCTAAGCACGCAATTCACTTTCTATCTTTGAAACAAGATCTGCAGAGTCTTTGTATTCAATTACTTTCCCTGTAATAAACTTGAGTGCAGAGGACGGAGTTGTTCCAGTCTTATGCATGAAAAGAGTGGGTACGTTGGCTGCTTGAGCTAACCCTATCTCTATTCCAGCACCGGTAGATGGGTATGAGACTTCAGCAATCATGAGACCCGCGTCTGGAATATGAGAGCTTGTCTCAATCTCTACGTTCTCCGCATCGTGCGGGAAGATAAGAGTGTGCTCCTTGGCAAGTGCTGACTGCTTGAGTGGCTCATAGAGCTCAGTCTGGTAGTCGTAATTGCTTGCGTGTGCAACCAAGATTTTCATATCTATATTGTACCAGGCCGAATATTGGCATTGGTTGTTTATGGTGATCCCACGGGGAATCGAACCCCGATTTCCTGCGTGAAAGGCGGGCGTCCTAACCGTTAGACGATGGGACCTTTCCTGTAGCGTGCTGCTACGACTGGCACTGTACCACTTTTTCTACAGGCTTCAAACATCAAGATGGTTTATACTCTGAGAATCTATGGCATTGATTCTTTCGTTCGCTCTGCTTGCTGTGGGGCTCGTTATTCTCATACTCGGAGCCGAATGGCTCGTAAAGGGAGCGTCATCAATCGCTCGCAGGTACGGCATTCCGCCGCTGGTTATTGGCCTAACTGTCGTGGCATTTGGTACATCAATGCCAGAACTTTCCGTAAACATATATGCCGCACTCTCAGGCGCTACGGGCCTTGCGGTGGGGAACGTAGTTGGTTCGAATATCGCAAACATTCTTCTCGTGCTCGGTGCGTCAGCCATCATCTGCAGTCTTTCAGTGAAATTAAGCACGGTTCGGTGGGAGATACCTCTAGCGCTTCTTGCAAGTGTGCTCGTGCTGGTTTTTGGAAGCGACGTGCTTCTTGATGGTGGAGCAGCCAATGTTATTACTCGCACCGATGGTATCGCCCTTCTCGGTCTGTTTGCAGTGTTCATGTTCTATATAGTGGCGCTCTTTCGCTCTGACGCTAGTCCTTTAGAAGAAGAGGATGAGAGTCCTCTTCCACCACTGCGTGCGTTTTTATACGCCATTGTAGGTCTTGTTGCGTTAACGAGTGGAGGACGACTTCTTGTTGATCAGGCGGTGTCTCTCGCTACCGGCATAGGTCTTTCGGAGGCGGTTATTGGCCTCACAGTTGTTGCTATTGGAACCTCACTCCCCGAACTCGCTACGTCAGTTGTTGCGGCGTGGCGCAAGCAAGTTGATATCGCAGTAGGGAACGTAATCGGTTCAAATATTTTCAACATCTTCTTAGTACTTGGCGTTAGTTCCGTTATTACACCGTTGCCAGTACGTGAAGGATTTGTGGTTGATGCCCTGGTTATGTTTGTAGCAACTGCCTTCCTCTTTGTTTCGCTGTTCCTTGGAAAGAGAGGACACATCGGCCGATGGCAGGGTATTGTGTTCATACTCCTGTATATCGTCTACATAGCGTATCTCCTTCTGTAGTCCCGCACTAATTATCGTGCCAAACCCATTCGTGCCTTTATTTTGTATAGACGAAAAGTTATTTCACGCCTAGAACTTGTGCAGTATAATTTCTAATAAGAATCAACTAACATGCGATTATCATACCCGTCGAGAATGGCTCAGGATTTAAAAGAGAATAAGGTAGGTAAAGGAGAATACCTAGTCTATTCTGGTATTTTTCTTGTGAGTGTTATCTGGTCTCTTGCATTGATTTTAGACTGGAGCCCATACGTGTATGAGTATTCTTGGCTGCGGATACTAGATATTGTTCTCATCTTAACCACAGGCCTAGGAACAATTGCAATCGCTTATTTAATTAATAAGAAAGGTGACGGGAGACGGTTTTGGTATAGGTACATTTCCCTGTATGCCTCAGCTTTCGTATTCACAACTCTAATTGCTCTCGTCCTTGGCGTTCTACTGGTCGGAGTTGACATTCTTTACGGAAGTAATGTTCCGCAAAATACTTATGACTTAGGTGGCTTTTTACTAGAGGTAGTTTTGTCTATTTTGTTTTTCTTTCTAATTGCAAAGTATATGCGTGTTGTGTCAGCACCGTAAGCATTTTTAATTCATGCCGTTACCTAAACCAAAACCCTGCATTGAATGCGGCGATGGAGCGATATTTCATCGCCTCACCTATATCAATATAGTTATAGACGGATTCTTTACACCGTTCTCAACACCAAACCCATTCATGCGGGGAATTGAGCGAATGGTATATGCAGTTGAGCGTCGTATAACACCGCATGTGCTCTCTGCACTCATGGACCTGGGACTCGCAAAGCAAATAACTGAACCAGACGACGACACGCAACTTCTTGCCCTCATGACCTGGATTGAAGCGAAGGAACGAGGGATAACTATATCTGAATTCAGACTCTTTAATCTGCCCCGCAATATCTTCGTTGCAACCCTGCCTTCAGGAAAGAAAATCGCCTATGAAGGTCTCCCGCTCCCAGGAGACTCAGACCTGCGACGTGCTCCCTGGATGGACGATAAGGCAATACTCAAAGAGAAGTTCAGAGCACTCGGACTTCCTGTTGCAAAGGGCGGATCAGCAAGAACACTAAAAGAAGCTAAAAAAATCTTTGCAGAGCTTGCGCCTCCTGCAATTGCAAAACCATTCTCAGGATCTGGTTCTCGACACACCACACTCCATATAACAAACGAGGAGGAACTCGCACGTGCATTTGAAATAGGGAAGCAGGTAGCGCCCCGAGTTGTTATCGAAGAAGAGCTTGTGGGTCCTGTGTATAGAGCAACCGTTGTAAACGGAGTATTCAGAGCATCGCTCCGAAGAGACCAGCCCCATGTAGTTGGAGATGGAGTGCATACTGTTGCTGAACTAGTTGAGAAAGCTAATGAGCACCCTAAAAGAGGAGGTCCCTACTTCCACAAGCTCAAACTAAACGAAGCAGCCATTCAAGAGCTTGCCTGGCAAGACCTCACCCCTGATTCAATTCTCCCAGAAGGAGCAAAAGCCATCCTGCACCAGAAGATTAACTGGAGCGTGGGAGGCACGACAGCTGACACTACAGACGAGACACATCCAGACAATATTGAGCTCTTCGAAGAGGTTGCGAGAGTACTCAAGGCGCCCATTGTTGGCATTGACTTCATAATCCGAGACATTAACGCTTCATGGAAAGAAGAGGAGCGCTGCGGAATCTTGGAGTGCAATTCTATGCCCTTTTTTGACAACCATCATCTCCCGTTTGAGGGAGAACCCCGCAATGTAGCAGCCCATATATGGGATATGAATGGTGTGTAATACTCAGTGCGTTTTCATGCTTTTTCTGCTAAAATAGGGGAGTAGGTCGAATTGCCAGCCAATAATATTGGATGGTTTTGTTTTTCGCCTCACGGCGCTAAAGAAGGCCATTCTCCTACATACAATGATTGACGACACAAACATGGACCCAGCAGCTGCACCAGCTCCTGAGGAAACCACACCTGAGGCTGCTCCTATGGAGACTCCAGCTGAGGAGACTGGCGAGGAGGCTGCATAAGCCTACTCCGCAACAATCAAGAAAGAAGCCCGCAGAGAGATCTGCGGGCCCTTTCTTTATGCTTATCCAGACCTAGTGCGCCTTAATCCAGAGATATATATCCTCAAGCGCTTTAACAGCGTCTCCTGCCGCAATGTTGTTCTGATGGTAGAGCTCGTCTGTACAATCTCCTGCAGCCCAAATACCTGGCACAGAGGTGCGCTGAGTGCGCGGATCTGTAACGACACGCTTAACTGCATCAAGCTCAACAACTCCCTCTACATAGTTAGTATTTGGAATAACGCCAATCTCAACGAAGACTCCAGTAACTGGAAGGGTAGTGAGTTCTCCAGTGTCCTTGTTCTTAACTACAAGCCCGTTCACAAACTTCTCCCCCAGTACCTCAACAGGTTCTGAATGGAGTACGGTGTGCATGTTCGGATGCTCCAAAACTTTCTTAACTGTAATAGCATCTGCTTTGAATGTTGCGTGTCGGTGAATGATAGTTACGCTCTTTGCGTACGCTAGTAGCTGCGCCGCTGTCTCAATTCCAGCATTCCCGCCACCAACAACAGCAACATCTTGTCCGGCAAAGAGAGGTCCGTCACAAGACGCACAGTACGTAACTCCCTTGTGCTCAAATACATCAGCTCCAGGGACAGCGAGCTTCCTGCGGCCTGCGCCAGAAGCCAGGAGTACGGCATGAGCAGTGTACTCTTTGCCGTCTCTGGTCTGTACTCGGAATCCTTCCTCAGTCTTCTCAAGTTTCTCAACAACATCTCCCTCAACAAGCTCAAGCATGTCTCGCTTGTATGCATCTATGTGCTCCTTAAAAGACTTGCGCAAATCCTCTCCAGCAATGCGCACAGTTCCAATCCAGTTCTCAATTCCATCAGAAACTGTAGATTGTCCGCCAATCTCCTCAGCAATTAGTACTGAAGAGAGGTGCTTGCGTGATGCATATACGCCAGCGGCGATACCTGCCGGGCCGCCGCCAATAATGATGAGGTCTTTCATGTGTATCAGTATACCAAAATCCCCGCCGAGAGGGGCGGGGATTAGTTGGTGCTATTTCTTATGTCTCCTTAGGAAGGAAGGAATTGCTCCCCATGTCTCGTCATCATCCTCAGGAGGTGCAACGGTCTTCGCTGCGTCCCCTCTGCGAGGCTCTGCCGTAACAATAGGTTCCTGACGCTTCTCAGCCTTTGCAGGAACTTCCGCCTCGTCCTTGATGTTCTCAAGCACTGGCTCTGGAAGCGGTTCTTCGCGGCGAACAACTTCGTTGAAGATCTTTCCGCGAGACTCTTCCTGCTGAGCTGGCTCCATAGCAAAGAGAGAGCGCTCAACTCCGCCAACATGGCCGTCTCCTTCTCCTTCAGGGAATCCAGTTGCAATAACAATGATGCGGATCTGGCCCTTCTTGAGCTTCTCGTCACGCATGATACCGAAGATAACCTTTGCAGACTTATCAACTGAATCAGACACAACCTTAGCAGCTTCCTGAACTTCAAGGATTCCAAGATCCTCAGATCCAGCAACTACAAAGAGTACGCCACGGGCACCCGTGATAGATACGTCCAGAAGTGGGGAATTAACCGCCTGCGCTGCAGCATCCTGCGCGCGACGGTCTCCGTCAGCAATACCAATACCCATGAGTGCAGGACCTGCGCCCTCCATGATGGCCTTGATATCGTTAAAGTCTGTGTTGATGTCTCCAGGAGTAGTGATGATGTCAGATACACCCTCAACTGCCTGGCGAAGAATCTCGTCACAAAGTGCGAACGCAGACTTCGCTGAAGTCTGTGCCTCAACAATTGCGAGAAGCTTGTCGTTAGGAATAACGATGAATGCATCAACTTCCTTCTTAAGGTCAGAAAGACCCTGCTCTGCAATCTGGTTGCGCTGAAGTCCTTCAAACGCAAATGGGCGAGTAACAACAGCAACAGTAAGTGCTCCAAGTTCCTTTGCAATCTTTGCAACGGTTGAAGACGCTCCTGTACCTGTTCCTCCACCCATACCACAGGTGATGAAGACCATATCTGATCCCTGAAGTGCTTCCTGAATCTCCTGACGAGTTTCCTCAGCAGCACGACGACCCAAGTCTGGGTTCATTCCTGCACCAAGTCCCTTGGTGAGGTTCTTGCCGATATGAATCTTTCGCTTTGCGAGCGAACGATGCAAATCCTGGGCATCTGTATTAATTGCGATAAACTCCACGCCCTTTACTTTGGAGTTAATCATGTGGTTCACGGCATTGCTACCGGACCCTCCAACTCCCACCACGCGGATGCGGGCGAAAGTCTCAACTTCTGGTTCTACACGCTTAGACATAGGGTGCTCTTAATTGGCCATTGGTAATGAATCTGCCTCATCATACCAAGCCACGCCCTTATGCAAAGAGTGACAATGAAAATTTATGTGCTGTAAAAAAACGAGCTATGGAAGGAATTGTTTGAGAAATTTCTGAATTGTGGCCAAAAATTCTCCCGCTCCGTGCTTCTTTGGAGTATCGGTGTCGCCCGTAAGGCCCCAAAGTGCAAGCCCATATGCAACTGCCCACGTTGCGTCTCGTACCTTAGTGTCTGCAGACACTTTAAGGTCTGCAATGCGAGATGGAAGGTTAAGTGTGCCTTTTGCAATGTCGCTAATTGATCCTTGTCCTGATGCTCCTCCTGAAATAACAATACCTGCTGGAAGAGAACCGCGTCTTCCAATAGTCTTCAGGTGCTTGTCAATTAATTCAAACATGGTGCGGAAGCGAGCAGTAACAATCTCCTCAACTTTCTTGCGCGGATACATTGCGCCTCCGAGGCGTCCCATCTTAAGGCGCTCTGCGTCTTCAAGAGATACCTTAAAGCCAAGGGCCAGATCGTCAGTTATGTTTGTGGAGCCAATAGGAAATACCTTTACTGAAATAGGGAGCCCTTCGTCATACACAACAATAGACACAGTCTCAGCGCCAATGTTTGCAAGGACACAGCCCTTCATCTTCTGATCCTTCGTGAGCGTCACGTAGGAGCCTGCGAGCGGCGAGGCCATACGATCTATGATCTCTATCTCTGCAGCCTCAGCAGTGGCTGTGAGGAGCTCTGTGTGCTGTGTGAGGCAGGTAATGAAGAGGTAGTCAGCCTCAAGACGAGTACCCTTAATACCAACAGGCTCTCCAAGCATCTTCGTGCCGTCCACGCGGTACTCCAAAGGAATCTCATGCAAGACACTGCGATTAAGAAAATTAGGCTTTGCAGCCTCACGTGCTGTATCTAAAACCTTCTCAAGATCGAGATCGGTAATCTCTTGGTCTGCTCTTGAAATTATGCACTGGCCGCTTGCACGGACTTCGTCCAAAGAAACTCCGCCAACAGCAAGGAAGCCCTTTCGTATAGGGACTCGAGCAGTTTGCTCTGCCTGCTGGCGTGCAAGCCGTACACTCTCCGCTGCGTCCTCAGCGTCAACTACATAACCGTGGCGCATGCCCCGGCTCTCTGAGATACCGGTTCCAATAATATGGAGCTCTGGTCCTGCTGGAGTTACAACCTCTTCAACAACCACGACTTTCGTCTGGTGTGTGCCGATATCAATTCCGGTTGCGATTCTTCGGGACATTTGGTGTAGGGGTAGGGGAGGTATTAGTAAAGCGCTTGAGAAGCAAACGTTCCTTACTCTCCATTGTAGCCCCGTGACGCTCTCCCTTCAAATGTAAACATCCGTGGATAAACAAGAATCCTACAAACTGCGTGTACGTCATGCCGTACTCGGGTGCTTGTTTCTTTGCAACGGCAAGACAAATAACAATCTCTCCAGACTTCTCTCCAATCTCGTACGAGAGAACATTCGGAACGTAGTCTTTTCCACGAAGCCGAATATTTAAAGATTGGGAACGCGTCTCTCCTGCAAACACCAAAGACATATCCCAGCCTGGAAGCACTGTTTCAAGCGCCTTTGCGTATGGAAAGGAAGGAACGGGAGACTTGGTGAAATTTCGTGTGTCGAGCATGTGTTCTATGCAAAAAGCGCCCGAAGGCGCTTTGAGCTATCTACGTCCGCGAGTGCGGCGTGCTGCCGGGTCTATCTTTCCGAGCTTAACCTGCTCGTTATATGCGGCGCGACGAGCTCCTGCAACCATGGCGCGCATGTGCTCCACGTTCTTAGACTTAGAACGTACGTAATAGCGGCGCTTGCGGAGTGCACGAACAAGACCGAGGCCCTGGCCACGGCGTGAGAAGCGACGAAGAAGAGAAGCTGAGCTCTCGTTCTTGCCGCGGCTGACCTCTACGCGTACTGCGTTTTGCATGTATGAAATCTATCACAAGCCTTAAAAGGGTGCAATTCCAAATAAAAACAGCCACATTCCTGTGGCTGCGGTGTAGGTGTTACTGGCTGGAAATGACCATCACCAGTAGACCAGCGATCGTGACCACGTCAAATAGACGACGGAGCGAGCCCTCGGCCGGCCGGAAGGCGTGCAGCAGCATCGCGATGCCGATGCTCAGGCCGGTGACTACGAATGCCCACCCATAGAGGGCGCTGTGCCCGTGCCCGACCATATTGATGGGTACCGAAAAGCCGAGCAACTGCAACGCCGTCAGAGTCGCCGCGATGATAGTCAGAGAGCCGAGCACCACGCTGATGGTGTGGAGCAGGCCCATACCCTTAGAGGAACTTGTCATTCTGTGGCTCCTTCAGCCAAGTTAGTGACGAGGACACTATATACCAAAAATCTAAGCCGCATCAGTTGACCCCAATGCCTCAAAAGAGCACTATGCCTTGGGGAGTGAACCTTGGAGCAGAATCATGACCGAACACCATGACGGATGGGCGTATCGCCTGTCCTATTCTCCTCCGAAAGGGGGAGTCCATCCGAAGCCGCCAGCGCTCGTTATAAGCGTATCGGCGGAAGCGAATGAGCTGATGCACGAGAGTCTTCGTGCCAATGCAGAGCGCACGTGGCGCTATGCAAAGGTGTACCTCAGAGACAAATGCGATGTCCTGTGGGAAGAACAGCTGACCTTGTTTGG
>JAHJZL010000057.1 GCA_018826405.1 Patescibacteria group bacterium | reverse complement strand
GACTCGAGACAGTGCTTCACCTACAACATTGCTCATGAGGTGTCCGATGTGGATCTCCTTAAATGGGTTTGGGTTTGAGTACTCAATCATCACGCTCTTCCCGCTGTTGTATGCGTGTGCGCCCCATCCCTCTATCGTGCTGACTCCAGCAATCTGATCTGTGATTGTTTTGTGCGCAAGCGTGATATTAACGAATCCAGGGCCCGCAGCGCTCACGCTCTCTACAGCAGTGCCGAGTGATTGCGTGAGCTTCTCAACTAACTCCTCAGCAATTTCGCGAGGCGCACGGTTAAGCACCTTCGCGCTCGCAAGCGCTGCATTCGTTGCAAAATCGCCATGTGCCAAATCAGCTGGCCATTCAATAGCAAAGGACGTCTCGGGTGCGCCGAGCTCCTCCAGTGCTTTTTGGACTGCATCACGTAATACCTGCTCCATGCAGCGGATAGTAACAGAAAACGGCCTCTGCCGTCAGCAGGAGCCATTAACACTCACCCTGTTAGCGGGCGGCCACAGCACTGGGTGTGCTCGTGTATGCGTCCGTGTTTTGCGAGAAAGTAAACATAAGTGCTCCGAGAATGAACATGCCGACGAGGAGAACAGCAACTGATTCTGTAAGTGCTTTTTGGAGTGTGTGCATATACATGGAAGATCAAGGGCTTGTAATACCCATTGAGTACACCACATCCTTCCTGAAATATGTGTGAGGGATTTATGCGAAGCGAGCAGGCACCGGATGTGCGAGCGAGAGCGTGCGTATTTCTTCTCTTGCCTGTGCAACAGTCTGATCGTCTCGCTTCGTAAGCACTGAAAGCATAAGCTCTGCAACGCGCTTTACCTCTGCTTCCTTAAAACCTCTCGTTGTAATTGCAGGCGTTCCAAAGCGTATACCTGATGGATCAAATGGCTTGCGTGAATCATCTGCAATTGAGTTCTTGTTTAGAGTGATTCCTGCTCTATCAAGAAGTGTTTCTGCTTCTCCTCCTGAAATACCGAGCGACCCAAAGACATCAGCAAGAATAAGGTGGTTGTCAGTCCCTCCCGTTATGAGGCGCACACCGCCTTGAGTAAACACGTCTGCCATAGTGCGCGCGTTGAGTACAATCTGTGCTGCATACTCTTTGAATGCAGGCGTCCCTGCTTCTTTAAATGCCGCCGCCTTTGCTGCAATTTGGTGCATGTGGGGTCCTCCTTGGAATCCAGGAAACACACTGCGATCAATAAGTGTTGGCAAGTTTTCCATAGTCTTCTCAGGAGCACGAAGCGGACTCGAGACAACTCCCTTTGAAAGGATCATGCCGCCACGAGGACCACGCAATGTTTTGTGCGTCGTTGTGGTGACAATATTGAATCCATAATCAAACGGATTCTTTGCAACACCTCCTGCGATAAGGCCTGCAATGTGTGCCACGTCTGCCATGGCAACTGCGTCTACTTCACGTGCAATCTCTGCAATACGCTTCCAGTCAAGCTCACGCGGGTACCCGGAGAATCCTGCGAGTACTATTTTAGGTCGCTCGCGCTTTGCAACTTCAAGCATCTCGTCGTAATCAATTTCCCCAGTCTCTATGTCCTTCATTCCGTAGCGCACGAAGCGGTACAGTTTTGCCATATACGTAACCGGAGACCCATGTGTAAGGTGCCCTCCGTGAGAGAGGTCCATGCCTAATATGGCATCTCCTGGCTCAAGCCAAGAAAAGTACGCAGCAATGTTTGCCGCAGCACCTCCAAGCGGCTGGACGTTTGCGTGATCACAATTGAAGAGCGCCTTCGCGCGTTCAATGGCGAGCGTTTCTACTTGGTCAGTGTATTCTTGTCCGCCATAGTAGCGCTTGCCCGGGTACCCTTCTGAGTACTTGTTTGTAAACACGCTCCCCATCGCTTCGCGCACGGCCATGGAAACATAGTTTTCTGACGGAATTAGTTCTAATCCTTCGCGCTCACGCTTCTCCTCGCCCTCAATGAGGTCGTAGAGAATGCGGTCTTCTTCTTGTAGGTGTGTGTAGGAATCCATATATAAACTTCG
>JAHJZL010000056.1 GCA_018826405.1 Patescibacteria group bacterium | reverse complement strand
TGAAGTCTGCAAGAGAATAATCTGTGTCCTCAGTATCAAAAGGAGCAGCAATAAGCCAGAGCCCCGCAATAGATACGAGAAGTGTGTGCTCGCTAAAATACTTTGCGAGGAATATTCCTCCCAGAGAATGCCCTACGAGGACAACATCGTCTCTGAGGTGTGGAAGTACCTTCTCAAACCAAATGCACCACTCAACATACTTAGCGTTATATTTTGACGGCATTGAGGGAGCGAGCACTTGCCACGCTTCGCCCAACTCTTCTTGAAGAGAGTTCTTCCAGCGCTCGCCAAACTCCTTCGTTGGATCATAGTCCCACTCACGTAGTGCGCTCAGATATGCGTCGTACGTATCAAAGGTCTCTCCCCCGTGAATGAATACGAGTTGCTTCATACGCTAACTAACAATCCTGAAGATATCGTTTGCCGTTACAACGAGCATGAGGAGAATGAGAAGCGCGAATCCAACAGTATTGAAGGTATTTGCAACGAGCGGGTGTATCGGCCGCCTTGTTATGGCTTCGATAATGACAAAGAGAAGTCTCCCACCATCAAGCGCAGGTACGGGAAGCAAGTTAATGAGTGCCAGGTTTATTGATATGAGCGCCGTTATGGCAAGCAATGATGCTAATCCATTCGATGATGCATTTCCTACAGCACCCGCAATTCCAACAGGCCCTGATACTTGTGAGAGGTCTGCATTAAATGTGAAGAGCGCTGCAAAGAAGTGGAAGAGTGCAACCGCTGTCTGTTTAGTAAGCTCCCAGGTAAGGATCGCTCCTTGGATAGGTGCTTCCCAAAGCGCTACAGAGACGGTGCCAATAGTGGCAAGCCCCACACCAAGCGCCTTGCGTTCTGGCTCTGCTGCAATAACTCCAGATTCAGCAGTTACGAGTATTTCCTTTACTTCGTCTGCTCGTGTAACAGAAAGTGTAATTGGTCCCTCGTGCTCTGTTATGAGTTGTGTAAACGTTTCAGGATCTGTCCCCTCATATAGAACTCCTTCGGATTCTGCAGAGATAATAATGTCTCCCTGAGCAAGCCCCGCTCTTGCTGCAGGCGAATCAGCTAAGACACTTGCAACGGCAAGTTGAGCGTCTGGTGCTGACTTCGCTTCCTCAACAGAGAGTGCTCTTGTTGTGCCCATGGTGAGCGTTGCCGTAATCAAGAGATAGGCAAAGAGAAGATTCATTCCAATACCCGCAACAAGTACTGCTGCTTGCAGGATGCGCGGACGAGAAGAGAATGCGCGAGGATCACGCGCAGCGCCCGGCTCAGGATCTTCGCCGAATATCTTTACGAATCCTCCAAACGGAAGCCAGTTAAGTGTGTACTCTGTCTCTCCTATCTTCTTTCCATACGCTTTTGGCGGGTACCCAATACCAAACTCATCCACACGCATTTTAGAAAGCTTGGCCACCACAAAGTGTCCAAACTCATGCACGACGATGAGCGCTACGAGAACGAGTACGAATATAACGATAGTCATTATTGAGAGACTTCAGCTTCCTTGCGCTTTCCGAGAGCGTCTAGCGCTTCGTTAGCCTTATCAATCTTCTTCTGCACCTCTTCCTTAAATCGAGTTACGTCATCCTTGCCCATTCCCCCTTCTTTCTCAGCGGCCTCAATTGCCTTGATTGCATCTGTGCGGTGCCCGCGCAGTGTTATGCGTGCCTGCTCAACCTTTTCTCCTGCAACTTTAAGGAGCATAGTGCGGCGCTCGCTCGTAAGTTCTGGGAAGGTAACGCGAAGACCCTGGTCGTCTGTCGCAAGACCAACACCTAAGTCAGCATCCGTAATAGCTTTCTCAATGTTCTTAGTAAGACTCTTGTCCCACGGAACAATGCGAAGAGAACGAGAATCCTCAATAGTTACAGATGCAACTTGGTGTACTGCCTGGCGAGAGCCGTATACTTCAGGCTTAACGGTGTCTAGGATTGAAGGAGTTGCGCGTCCTGTGCGCACACTTGAAAGCTCGCGCACGAGCCATTCCTCAGTCTCCTTAATGCTCGCGTCGAGCTTAGAAAAATCAAATGATGCCATATGTTCTGTAGTGTATCACTTCCCTAGTTTCTCAGGCAAAACCAAGAGGAGGTGTTCGAAGATAAGTTTAAGGGGTGCAGAGCGCTCATGCAGTATGGGCAGGAATCTAGAAAGCTCGTCTAAAAGCAAATCAAGTTCTTCTGTATTTCCTGTCTTGTCTGCCCTTGCTGCATATACTGCGCGAGTTATGCCCTCCACAAGTGCAAGAACTTCAAGTCTTGCCGCTTGTTTGTCTGCATCCTTGTCTGCCTTTGTGCGTACCAAAAGCTTCTCAACAAACTTCGCTCGTTCTGCCTTGGGTAGCTGCAGGAACTCTGGTGCGCTATCTGTTCCGTTTATTTTCTCAGACGCCAAGGATATGAGTCTGGAACGAAGTGTAGGCAACAGCATTCCTTCTGCAGGAATAACTAATATAAGTGTCGTTCCTTCTGAAGGCTCCTCAAATACTTTTAGGAGAGCATTCTGTGCTTCATGGAAAAGTCTGCCGGCCGAGATAATAACTGCCTTCTTGTCTCCCGTAACAGGAGCTTGGGCTACGAAGGTAGTGATTCTGCGTGCATCGTCAACAGAGAGGTGCCCGTACTCAAATACGGTTACATCGGGATTGTTCTGCGGAGAAAGCCCGAGTTCTGCTTCAACAAAGGCAAGTGCGCCTTGTATTCCCTCCTCTTTTGGGCCTGCATAGACATATGCATGGTGCGTCATTCCCTTAGGATACCCTGGTGCTAGACTATCTGTATAGGAGGTAACTCACTCATATCTATGAATACTAAAGTTGTAACTGGAATAGTAGTCGTAATCGCACTTATTGTAGTTGGCTGGTGGTACTGGGCCATGATGACTCCTGCAGCACTTGCGCCTACAGAAGTAAATCCTGAGGACAGCGTTAACGGTGTTGCCCTCTCTGAGAGCGAGACACAGGCACAGTTAGTTGGGACATGGAGAAGCACTGAAGACGAGAAGTTTGTTCGGAGCTTCAGCAGTGATGGAACAGTAACTGATAGCTATGAAGGTATTGCAGAGGCAAGCGTAACGGGAGAGTGGAGCTTGGTAACAGACCTAAGTCAGGAGCCTGCGGGACTGCCTGTAGTTAAAGACGCACGCGTACTTAAAATTGAGTTCCCTGAAGAGGCACTCTATTTCGCCATAACTAATCTTTCTGAGAATGATCTTAGTATGATTTACCTCTCTGGAAACGGAGTGCTTGAGTTTACGAGGGTTAATTAAAGGGACTGCTTTAATACTAAAGGCCCGCTGCGTGCGGGCCTTTAGTATTTTGACATTAGTACCTATGTTAGGTATAATATAGGTATCGTCCGCGCCTTCAGGGAGAATTCCAATGCGCACCAGTGTCCTTTCCATTCTTGTTTTCGGTTCCGTCATCGGCGTCGCCAGCGTCGCCTGCGCCCAAGATCGTTCGCCGGCGAACATCCAGTTCGTGCACGAGCCGACCGGCCAGGAGTTTTCTCCGCCGCCGGTTCGGTTCGTCCGGACCAGCCTGGCCGAGCAACGCATCGCCGAACGGCAGCGGGCCATGGACAACGTGACCTGCGCCTACGAGCATGGCGTCGCTGGCTGCCAACAGCAGCCGTTCGCGAGCGACGAGCGCATTCTGCTCGCCGAGCGTATGTGCGCGGAACGCGTGCATCAGGTCTATTCCTATCGCAGCCAGATCTATCTGACCTGTCTGCGCGAGGAACTGGTTCCCCAGGGCTTCACCGTCCTGGAACCCAGCCAAGTCGCCGCCTACTACAGCGTCGCGACCAACTGACCGAAACCCGAAAAACAATGAGAGGCCCCCGCAGCGATGTGTGGGGCCTTTTAATTTTTATATGTAGTGTGAGGACTGACTTGACAAAGCATTATATATACACCATAATGGTGCCAGTAGTGCGGTATGTGAGCCGCTAACCCTCTCTTGTGGAGATCCGAGATGCGTCCCATCGCACTTGCCCTTTCTGCTTCCATTACTGCCCTGATCGCCTTTCCGGCCCACGCCGACTGCGACACCGTCGTCTACGGCACCGTCCAGAACGCCTACGTCTACCAGGACATCGGCGTGGTCGCGACCGACAAGCCGGTTCTACAAGCCGGCATCAGCAAGGTCTGCGGCAAATTCACCTATGACCTGTGGACTTCAACGGAGCTGTCCACCGACGGCCCCTACGGAAATCGCAGCTACGGCGACGAGCTGGACCTGACGATCAACTACGACACGGAAATCAACGACACCCCCATCGGCGTCGTTAAAGTCCAGGTTTCGGCGGCGTACTACATCGCCACCGATTTCGGGAACGTGGACGACGACTTCGGTCAGGTCTATGTGGACTTCGGTCGACCCATTCAATTCGGGAGCGCTACGGTTACGCCGTATGTGCGCCCGATGCAGTGGCTCGGCGTGGAGACCATCGAGGACACCACTCTGGTTCGTGCGGGCGTTCGCTTCAACATCCCGCTGGATCAGAGCTGGTCTGTCCGCGGAGATGCCTCGCGCACCTCCGACCTTACTCACAGTACGGGCGTCTTCCGCGGCGACGTTACGGCAACCCGAGATATGGGCAGCTGGAACCTCTCGTTCAGCGCGAAGTTCACGGAGGCCACTCAAACGGTCTTCGGTGTCGGCGCTAGTCGCGTTTTCTAAGCCAACGACACGGTGCAGTAATGAAAGAAAAGGACCCCTTCGCTTCGTGCGACGGGGCCTTTTTATTACTTCTTCGAAATAATACTCTTCTTATACGTATCCAAATGCTTAAGTGCTACTCCTGTTCCGCGCGCAACACAATAATAGGCATCTTGTGCGAGTTTCGCTTCAACGCCAGTACGGCGATACACAAGTTCAGGAAGATTGCGGAGCTGAGAGGTTCCTCCCGTTAGGATAATGCCGTTATCAATAATGTCTGAGGCGAGTTCTGGAGGAGTGTCCTGCAATACTTTACGCACTGCGTTCATCATCTCGCGCAGTTCCCTGTT
>JAHJZL010000004.1 GCA_018826405.1 Patescibacteria group bacterium | reverse complement strand
GTTTTTCCTCCAGGAATACACTGCAAACGATTGAGTTCGTCACAGCAGAAAAAAGCCAGAAGCTACTTTCTGCTGTGACGAAGTATATGAAGAACAGCTAATAGCATTATACCATGCTATTAGCTGTTCGTCCAAGCTCTTTTATTCTCCTGTTCTCAAGAACTCAATAGCACGTGCTTTCTGTGGGTCCTTTCCTGCAACTATATCTTCCTTCGTAACTTCAATCTTAATATCAGGTGTAAGCCCTCCCTCTGAGATGGACCTGCCTGATGGAGTAAGCCAGCGAGCAACAGTGACCTTCAGGGCTCCTCCGTTGATGTCTACAAGCTCTTGTACTGATCCCTTTCCGAAGGAGCGGGTTCCTATGAGTGTTGCAATTCCAGCGTCTTGGAGTGCACCCGCAAGAATCTCAGATGCTGAAGCAGATCCTTGGTCCATAAGAATAACGACCTTAGTTCCAACTGCTACACTCTCCTTTCCGCTGCTACGGTGCACTACATTTTCTTGTTTGCCCTTGTAGTCTTCTGTAACAACCACTGCTCCTCTAGGGAGGAAGTTGCTTGCAATAGAAACAGCAGCTTCAAGGTACCCGCCCGGATCTCCACGGAGATCAATAATCAACTTGTTTGAACCAGAAGCCTTAAATTCCGTAAGCGCTTTCGAGAAGAGCTGTCCTGAGTTTGCAGTAAAGCTATAGAGTGCGATCGTGTAGACGCCTGACTCTCTGTCGTAGGTGTTATCTATTGTTGGGACAGAGATGGTGTCTCTTACAACTGCAATCTCCATAGTTTTTCCATCTCGCAGAACTGTGAAGATAACTGTAGTTCCCTTCTCTCCACGAATCTTCTTAACTGCTTCGTCTGTTGAAAGCCCTTCAGTTGAAGAGCCGTCAATGGCAAGGATACCGTCTCCTGATCGGATACCTGCGCGCTCTGCTGGCGTTCCCTTAAGCGGAGCTATAACGGTAAGCAAGCCTTCCTTTACACCAATCTCCATTCCCACACCCTCAAAATTTCCCTTGATATCGTCTTGGAATACTTTTGCCTCTGCTGGAGGAAGAAATACTGTGTACGGGTCTCCGTATGATGCAGTGAGACCTTGAATAGCTCCCCACAACTTTTCCTTTGAGGTTGGACTTGTTGAAGACGCGTGTGTTTCTACAAATCGTGCGTTGAGCGCATTCCATGCCTTCCAAAAAGTACCCAAGTCTACAGATTCATCCGGCGTTGCGTCTAGTCCGTCTCCGAGAAGCGGAATGTTTGAAAAGATATTATTCCCCCCTGCTGCTCCAACTGAAACTCCTCCAGCAAATCCAATGGCAAGCACGAGCGCAAATGCAATTCCCATTTTTGCAAACTTTCCAAGTGGGCGTGCTTGGGATTCCTTTTCTTCAAGTTCCGGTGTCATGCGTGTAGTGTAGCACGCAGTCTTATGCCCACGTATCGTATAGGAGGGTGTGTTTAGAACGGTATACTGAGAACAACATGATAACGCGTCACACTCGTGGAAAGACCACGTGGATTGATCTTGAATACCCAACATCAGAGGAGCTTCTGAGTGTGATGAGTGAGTTTCAGATTGATGAGCGAGTGAGAGAAGAAATACTCACTCCAACTCCCTATCCGTTTACCATTGCTTTCCCCGGGTACTGTTATCTCGTGCTGCATTTTCCAACAGCAGACGCACTGAGCGGAGCAAAAGTTCAGGAAGTTGATTTTATTGTGGGAAAGAACTTCATAATTACAGCGCGATACGAAGTTATAGAACAGATACACACACTCCATAAAGTTATTGAGGCTGAGGAGTTGCTTGGGACTTCGTTGAAGCAATTCAAAATTGAAGAACTTCTCTCTCGCATTATGGATCGACTGTATGTGGGTATTAGCAGCGAAGTCGAACAGGTTGGCTATCGTCTTGATCGTATCGAGCGAGATATTTTCTCTGGCAAGGAGCGTGAGACTGTCCGTACTATTTCAGATACTGCCAGAGTACTGCTTAGATTTGAAACTGCCCTTGCTCGCCACGAGAATCCGCTGAATGACTTCTTGACCTTCCTTGGAGCTCCTGCGTTCTTTGGTACTAAGTTTGACGAATACGCAGCTCACATTGAGGGCGGAAGAAATCACGCAGCGGCGATGGTTGCTGCATATCGCTCTACTGCTACAGAGCTCCGCATTACGAATGACTCTCTTCTCACTTCTTCACAAGACCGAATCATCCGAAGACTTATGGTGTTCTCATTCGTTAGCTATCCTCCTCCCCTTCTCGCCGTTATCTTTGCCATGCGTACAGATCTCCCTATCGTGGGAAGTCAAAATGATTTCCTCTGGGTTGTAGTGATCATGCTCGGGTCTTCGCTTGTTTTGTTCCTGATTGCTCGCTTTAATCGCTGGCTATAAATGCGGTAGTATAGAGACATTATGTCTTGGTTTCCTAAGCTATTTACTCGCGTCGCAAAGCCAATTACGAGCGATGCGCCTCTTTTTTTCACCAATACACTCTCAGGAAAGAAGGATCTCTTCTCTCCGCTTACTGCAGGACAAGCGACTATGTATTCCTGTGGGCCTACGGTCTACAGCAAGGCACAGATCGGGAATCTGCGTGCGTATGTTTTCTCTGATCTTATAGCTCGCGTTCTTTCCGAAAGCGGATACCGTGTGCGCAGAGTCATTAACATTACTGACGTTGGACATCTACAGGGAGACGGGGACGAGGGCGAAGACAAGATTGAGGCAGGAGCAAAGAAAGAGGGTCTGCACGCAGAAGCTATTGCTTCTAAGTACACGAAGCTCTTTATCGAAGATTTGTCTTTACTCAATATCGACACCAATGCAATTCAGTTTCCTCGCGCAACTGAATACATAAAGGAGCAGATAGCGATTATTACTCTTCTTGAGGAAAAAGGCTTAACGTATCGTACTGCAGACGGCATTTATTTTGATACTGAGAAGTATCCTAATTATGGAGTACTTGATCATAGCGGCCCCAAGCTTAGAGAAGAAGCATTCGCAGAGATTGGAAGAAGGATAAAAACTAACAAGGAGAAGCACAGCCCAGCAGATTTCGCATTGTGGAAATTCTCTCCTCTGGGTGTGCGCAGACAACAGGAATGGAGTTCTCCATGGGGCGTTGGTTTTCCTGGTTGGCATATTGAGTGTTCTGCAATGGCGCGCGCGCTGTTGGGTCAACCTATAGATATTCATACAGGGGGGATGGACCACATTCCCGTACATCATACGAATGAAATTGCTCAGTCTGAATGTGCCTTCGGAAAACCTCTTGCTCGCTTCTGGATGCATCAAGCATTCCTTACTCTCTCTGGAGAGAAGATCTCAAAGTCTCTTGGCAACGATGTATACCTCTCAAACATTGTGAAGGAATCGTACAGCCCACTCTCTCTTCGCTACTTCTTCCTGCAAGCTCACTACCGCTCTCCCCTCTCCTTCTCCTGGGAGGCTCTCGCTGCAGCAAACGAAGCACTTGAGAGACTCACCCGATTATCGCGCCGTATTGCAGAGGAAGCTAAATACAAAGCCACACCGTCTGACACAAGCCGCAGAGTTATTGCACTCCTGCGTGACGACTTGGCGACTCCTGCAGCCCTCGCCCTTCTCTGGGAAGCGGTTCGAGACGAAGACATGGAGCGCTCTGAACAGCTCGGTGTTATCAAAGCAGCTGATGCAGTACTTGGACTTTCCTTGCTTACTCCAAGCGTTAAGCTCATTGTTCCCGAAAGTATACAGAGACTTATAGAAAAGCGCGAAGAAGCTAGGGAAAACAGAGATTTCTCTACTGCTGATGCGTTACGTATCCACATATCAAACAGTGGATATCATGTTGAAGACGGGCCTTCTGGCCCCATAGTCACCTCACGTCCTGGTTGATAGAATAGAGTGAATGGCTACTTCAAGCGTGATGCGCGTTCCTCCCCAGAGCCTTGATTCAGAGCGCGCACTCTTAGGTGCACTTCTGCTTAAGCCAGATGCACTGCATGACATTGCAGACTTAGTTAAGCCAGACTCTTTTTATGCTGAAAAGCATCGTTTGATATTTGAGTGCATGCGCGAACTTGCTGAGCGCGGAGAGCCGATTGATATTCTTTCTCTTGGCGAACGACTGCAATCTAAGGGCACACTTGAGCGCACAGGCGGCCGTGCGTATATTGCAGAGCTTGCAGGGAGCGCCCCAACTCCTGGGAACTACAACCATTATGCTGATCTTGTTGTTCGCAAACACCTCATGCGTTCACTCATTGACGCAGCCCACGATATTACTGAAGCTGCGTATGACGAATCAACTGATACGGCAGTTTTGCTAGACCAGGCTGAGAAATCAATCTATGCGATTGGGAACGCCTCTGCAGTGCATAAGTTCGTTGCTATTGCAGACAAGGTAGACGACGCGTGGGAGCGCATCGAGCAACTCTCAAAGAGTAAAGATGCTATTCGCGGAGTCTCTACTGGATTCCCTGATCTAGACGGGCTTCTGTCTGGACTCCATAAATCTGATCTCATCATCCTTGCAGCTCGTCCTTCTATGGGAAAGACCTCGCTCGCGCTTGATATAGCACGCAATGCAGCCGTGCGGCATGACGTACCTGTTGGTATTTTTTCTTTGGAAATGAGCTCGGAGCAGCTGGTGGATCGTATGCTTTCAGCTGAGTCCTTTGTTAACTCATGGAAGATGCGTACGGGAGCTATTCATGCAGAAGAAGACTTCAGCAAAATTAGAGACGCTCTTGAGAGCTTGTCCAAGGCCCCTATTTATATAGATGACAAGCCTGCACAAAACATTCTTTCTATGCGTGCCGTTGCGCGCAGACTAAAGCGCGAGCGTGGAATTGGGCTCATTGTTGTTGATTATCTCCAGCTCATGGCTCCAACGAACACTAAAGCCTCTGATTCAATGGTGCAGCAGGTTACAGAGATTTCTCGTTCCTTGAAGTCTCTTGCTCGAGAACTTGAAGTGCCTGTTATTGCACTTTCACAGCTTTCTCGCGCAGTTGAGCAGCGCGGAGGAAAGCCTCGCCTTTCAGACCTTCGTGACTCAGGATCTATCGAGCAGGACGCTGATGTGGTTATGTTTATTCACCGGGAGGATAAGCAAAACAAAGAAAGCGATCGTCCTAACATCGCTGAGATTCTTGTTGAAAAGCACCGTAACGGTCCTACAGGAAAGATTGAACTGTACTTTGACGAGAAGCGCACCAGCTTTATGCCTATGGATAAATCAGGATACGGAGATTTGGCTTCAGAGTTTTAACTATGAGAGATCGCATTGAAGACCTAACCCATGCCTTTACGAGATTTCCTGGTATAGGCCCGCGACAGGCAAAGCGCTTTGTATATCATCTTCTCTCAGCAGCTCCCCAAGACCGTGCACGACTTGCAGATCTCGTACTTAACCTTTCTAACGATATTCGTCAGTGTGTGCTCTGTATGCGCTTCGCACAGACCAACAGCGATACACTCTGCACGTACTGCGCAGACCCGTTAAGAGACAACGGCCT
>JAHJZL010000055.1 GCA_018826405.1 Patescibacteria group bacterium | reverse complement strand
TGCTAAAGCACACCTTTCTCAGCTCACTGAAGTTAATCCTTTTGGATACACCGTAAAGCTAGACGGTTCGTTGAACGACGCCATGAAGGTATCTGGCAGTGATTGGCAGAGCCTATTTAAGGAAGCAAAGAAAAAGAAGGTACGCGTAGTCCCAACTATTATGTGGAGCGACACAAACTCAATCCATGCAGTACTTTCTGATCCAAAGAAACGTGCTGCGCATGTTGCGGGAATAGTGAAGATGGTTAAAGACAACGGATTTGATGGAGTAGATATTGATTACGAGGGCAAGCTTGCGGAAACCAGGCCCTACTACTCGCTCTTCCTTAAGGAGCTTGCTAGCGAGTTCAGCAAGAAGAACGCAAATAAGTGGCTCATGTGTACGATTGAAGCGCGTATGCCTCTTGAGTCTCGCTACGTAGGCACAGTACCCCCAGGTATTGAGTACGCAAACGATCTTCCTGAGCTTAATAAGCACTGCGACCGCGTGCGCATCATGACGTACGACCAGCAGACTGCAGATGTGCGCCTTAACAAAGAGGCGAGAGATGCAAAAGAGTTCTACGCACCCGTTGCAGATACTAAGTGGGTTGAATGGGTAATTGAGTACATGGCCAAGGATATTGATAAGAAGAAGATGGTGATTGGTATCGCCACCTACGGCTACATCTATCAGCTCATGCCATACGTTGATGGCTCAGGCTATACCTATGACAAGCTAGAAGCTTTTAACCCAGGCTACGCCGTTGAACTTGCAAAGCAGTACGGCATAACACCAACACGCAACCGTGCAGGTGAGCTCTCCTTTACGTATGTACCTAAGGAGCAGACTTCTTTGCTCCCGTCACATAGCGTGCTCTCAGCACTCGCGCCGAAAGGAACAACGTCTGGAAACCTTGCAGCAGCAGGAGCACTAGCTCTAGCAAAATCAAAGAACAAGCAGGCACCAGTTCAGATGTTGTGGTGGAGTGACGCTTCTGCAATTGGAGACAAGGTAGCCCTTGCACGAAAGCTCGGAGTTAAAGGAGTTGCTGTCTTTAAAATAGATGGGGGATCAGACCCAAAGATGTGGGACGTGCTTAAGAAGAAATAACAAAAAGACCCGCGAGAGCGGGTCTTTTTGTTAGTTGCCTGGAGTTACTTGGTCTCTGAAAGAATCTAAGAGATCGAGATAGGCCACATAGAGAGCGGGAGTTGCGTGCCAATTCTCCGCAGAGCTTGAGTTAATTGCATTAATTGCGTGCAACGGAGAGTGAAGGCTTACCAACTTCTTTGCTTCGTTTATAGAAATATCATTCAGTACGCTTCTGTCCCCGGTGCGCGCAATCTCGTCAATGGTGTTCCTGAGATCGCGTTCTTTTGCCAGATCGAGGTCTGCCGGCCCTGCTTCTTTAACAAACGTTCGAGTATCAGGGCCTTCGTTATCGTTGGCTGCTTTTGGCGGTGTTTCAAATGGTGGTCTTTCAAACATATATATCAATTATATCATCCTGTTTAATCAAAGATTTCAGCCAAATACTCGTCGATCTCTCTTTGGTCTAGGTCATAAAAGTTCTTCTCGTCTCTGTGTAGCTGGCGAGCGAGATCTTTCCCAACAAAGCGCCAGTGCCAAGGTTCGTATTGGTAATACGTATTGCCTTTGGGGTATGAGAGCACAAATCCGTATCGCCATGCATTCTCAGTTAACCAGTCATACGCATCTGTAGTATCAAAGCCTGAGAATGTAGCGCCAACTTGAGCGGTTGTTAGATCAACCGTTGTGCCAAGCTGGTGCTCTGAGTAGCCTTGGTCTGCTGAGAATGCATTCGCTCCTGATCCGTAGGTAACCTTGTAGCTGTTCTTGAGCGCTGTCTGAGTGCCAAAGGAACGATATGCAGAGATAACTAAGAGATCGATATCGTCTTTCTTTGCAGCGGAAAGCATATTCTCAAGATACGGCTCTACGCTTTTGTGGAGTGTGAGGATGCGATCCTTTTGGTATAGGTATTCTTCAGAAATAGGCGAGAGCGCAGGAGGAGAATAATTTTCGTTTAAAAAGAATACTTTTGAGTACTTCGTAAGCAGTTCGGGATCAGTTTTAGAGAGCTTCTCCAAAACTCCTACTGTCCCTGTTAGTTTAGATATTTGATTCTCAAAGACACCGTTTTTATTGCGCTCAGCAGACAGGGCAGTCTCTAAACGAGCAATGTAGTCTTTAGTCTCTTTAAGTTCGTCAGAGAGGCCCTGAGCGCGCTCCTGCGTGCCTGTGAGTTCCGCTCGGGTCTCTGCAAGTGTGGCAGAGAGGTTTGTGTAGATATAGGTGCCTACACTAGCCCCACCAACTACAACAATCCCAAGAAGAATGTTCAGCACAATACCTGCTTTTCCCATGCCTCCCATTGTTACACATTCGGAAAGCTACGGCGACTTGAAGGAAGCCAGGAATGCAGTACGATACAGACACGTATGAATCAAAAGAAGTTTGTTCCAGGAAACTGGAAACTCCTCGTTAAGCGCTCGAGCACCGGTCTCGGGCTTTTTGCTGGACAAACAATTCCTAAAGGTGCCTGTGTTATTGAGTATGTGGGGCGTGTTGTTTCAAAAGAAGAGGCGCTTACGAGCAAGAGCAAATATTTGTTTGAGATTAGCAAAAACAAGACAATTGACGGAAAGCCTAAAGACAACAAGGCGGGCTACATTAATCATGCCTGCAAGCCAAATTGCGAGACAGACATACACAAAGGAAGAGTGTATATCCTAGCGCTCCGAATTATTAAAGAAGGGGAGCAGCTTACATATGATTATGGAGAGGAGTATGTGGATGAGTTTATAAAACCCCTGGGCTGCAAGTGTGAATCGTGCCTAAAAAAGACTAAGAATTAGTTCGTGCATAGTCCTGGATCCAGTATGGATCAGGATCAAAGGTGTTGTTTGCGTCGTTGCGGTCTAGGTCTCGGTACCCGATAACACCCTTCTTAACTCGCTTAGGTGCTATGTGTACGTGAGGGCCGGTTGCTCTTCCTGTGTGTCCTCCGTATGCAAATACAGCTCCTGCTCCAAGACGCATGCCTTTTGAAACTGGAGTACGGGAAAGATGCATAAAAGAAAGTTCAACGCGGGCACGAACTCCATCTGGAAAATCGTACGCAGCTGTTGAAAGCAGACACACAAAGAGACCAGATCCTTTTGGCTGGTTTCCAACAAGGGAAACCGCGCAATCAAAAGGGGCCCGGATTTCTTGTCCTTCTGACAGAGCTAGATCTATGCCGTTGTGCTTTAAAAAGCCAAACTCTTTGTATAGCTCATCTGCAACACCCCATGCGCGTGTAACAACATGCGGCGACACAGGATACAAAAGCGAAAGAGAACTCATATAAAAAGCATAGCATTCATGAGGTCTTCACGGTCTATCTGTAATGATGAGCAGATACTCACTAACTCAATTCTATGGATTCATACGTAGCACGCAGCACCAAGCCTCTCTATAGAGGCACACAAGTAGTTTGGTATCTCCTCGGTCTGCTTGAAGCACTCCTTGCGTTCCGATTTGTTTTAAAGCTCCTTGGGGCAAACCCAGGGGCTGGATTTAGCAATCTTATATATTCAGTGACGTATCCGTTTACCGTACCGTTCTCAACCGTCTTTGGGACCTCCCAAGTTGCAGGGAGTGTGTTTGAATGGACAACCCTTCTGGCAATGGTGGTGTATTGGTTGGTGGCGATTGGTCTTCTAAAACTCTTGCTCATGGGAAGGGCAGTCTCAACTCCAGAGGCTGCTGCAAAGCTTGAAGAGACTGAATAACCGCACTTAGCTAGTTCTGTAGAACTCGGTATACTGAATGTATATCGGCTAATACATGTCCAATTATGATTCGTTCTAGCCACTTCTTTATCCTCCTAGCAATCTCTGTCGCCGTACTTGCCGCAGGCTTGTATTACGCATTTGTTGTTATGGCTCCTGCTGAGGTTGTAGTTGAAGAGGAGAAGCCGACAGTCATACAAACCGTAGCTCCCGGTGAATACTTTGTAACAATCTCCTCTGTGAGCGAGTTTGGAGAGGAGACAAAACTCTCAATGGAGCACGTAACGTACTTTGAGGGAGATGCAGCACGCGCTTCTGCAGAGAGCGAAGTCGTATGTGGAGCTGCCATTGAAACCTGCGTCCCATCTTTAGAGGATGGGTATTACGTGCGCCCTAGCGGTGCGCCTGGGTTCACACTTGAGCTCTCTGAAGCAGCTACGCTTTCGTTGCTCGATCAGCCGGAGCAGTCACCAGAAGCTCTGAAGAAACTTCTCATTGCTGCAGATCCCGTATTTGTAGTTACGATTGAAGGTGAGCAAGTTGTGCGAGTAGTACAGAAAACACCCTAGTGTATATTCACGCACGAGTAACAGCAGGAGCAAGAAAGGAGACGTTTGAGCAAACCTCTTCGGATCATTTCATTATTTCTGTTCGGGAGAAAGCAGAAAATAACCTCGCGAACAAAAGAGTTCGCGAGGTTATTTCAGAGTATTTTAAAATACCAAGTTCTCAGGTCCGTATTGTTAACGGACACCACAGTCCTTCAAAACTACTTTCAGTTACTCTCTAGCGCGCGTGTATGTGCTGGGAGCCAGTCCATAACTTTCTTTCGGTGTTGGTCGAGAGACCAGGTGCGAGACTGTTTAAACAGGGAAGTGTTTTGCTTCTTAAACTCCTGAAGAAGCTCAAGGGTGGCTTGAGGGAACTGCTCTGGCAGGTCTTCGTTGTATGCCTTTACAAAGGCAGGAAGATTTAGCTGTTTTTCACAGCGAATACGATCAACATCAGGAGATCTCATTACGCACTATAGTACAATAAATTACACCATAATGCAAGAACACCGCACAGAATGTGTGCGGGGTTCTTAGCTATCTATTTTCCCGCTTCCTTCCTTGCCTTTTTAATAGCGAGGCGCTTTGCGGTTTTTTGTGGGTGCTTCCGAGGTTTCTTCGGACTCACGCCGTGACTGTTTGCTGCCATAAGTGGTACGTACTAGTAATGATGAGTACACGATACTACGCATTTGAATAAATTGCTCGGATTTACAGATGCTTCTCAAGGCTGGCTCTGATCTCCTCAACGCCAACGGGCTTCGTTAAGTGTGCAGTGAACCCAGCAGCAAGCGCCTTATCTATGTCCTCTTGCTGGCCGTATCCGGTAAGTGCTATAGCAGGGAACTCATGCCCAGCTGCACGAATCGCAACAACGGTTGCGTGTCCATCCATGTCTGGCATGCCGATATCTATAAAGGCAAAATCTACATGATTGTCCTTAAGGTACTCGAGCGCCTGTTTGCCTCCGTACTGTGCTGATGCACTCCACTTAAGTGCCTTAAGTAGTCGTACGATACCGTCTGCAGCGGCTTGGTTGTCATCTATAACGAGGATGTGCTTCATACAGATGGGGCAATGAGTGCCAGTAGGTTTTTATGGAATGCTTCTGAACAAGAAGATACAAGACCGGAAATATCTCTATCGTATCTTTGATTCTTTCCGTGCACATCAGAGGTTGTACCTCCAGCTTCTTCAACAATAATCTTTGCAGACGCTGCATCCCAAGGACTTGTGCGAGGGAATACAACTCCCTGTATCTGTCCCGTTGCTACAAGCATGTGTGCATATATGGTTGAGCTAAATGAAAGGAGACGAACGTCAGCTGCAAGTGCACGTTCGAAAAACGAGAGGTTCTTAAATCCGCTATGGCCGTCTGTTTCAATGTAGCTGTGTGCAAGCTCAGTGTTTTCTGCAGTTAGGATAGGAGTGCCATTCATAAACGCACCGCCACCTTTGCTTGCGGTGTAGAGACGGTCTAGGTGCGGATCGTACACCACGCCAATTTGTGGCTCTCCATCAACAACGAGTGCCAGAGAAAACACACTCACTGGAATACCGCGCATAAATGCTGCAGTTCCATCAATAGGGTCGCACACCCAGGTGTGTGAACTTTCCTGCATCTCTCTACCTTCCTCGCCCAGAACACTGTCCGTTGGGTATGCCTGTCCAATACGCTGAATTACAAGCTCATTTATACGCTTGTCTGCGTCTGTAACAGGGGAGTGATCGCTCTTAATGGTGTGTGCCACACCCTGCGCGAAGACCTCTTTCATGATGGCCCCTGCTTCGTACGCAATTTTAGTAGCAACTTCCAGATAGTCTTGCATTTAGCTTCAG
>JAHJZL010000054.1 GCA_018826405.1 Patescibacteria group bacterium | reverse complement strand
GGTGACCCTCGCTCTTTACTCTCTCCCGCACTTCGCGGATATCGTCTCGGATCTGCTCGCTTTCTTCAACAACAATATCGGTGACTTCCTCAATGTTTTTAAGAACGCGCAGCACCCGGATGAGCACTAGCACCAAGAGGACAGATAGAATAAGAGCCGCAGCAGTTGCTACGACAAAGAATATATCCATCTTGAGGAAGTCATCCATCCGTACGTGTATGGTAGCCTGCCCGGCAAAAAACACCACCTGTGGATGGGGATTTATGCATCTCGAACACGGATAAAACGAGGACCTTCATACCCAAGTTCAGGCTTAGAGACTAACTCAAGAAACATGCTCGCTGGGCGGACAAATAGCTCCGCCACAGCTCCCTCATATAAAGGCTTATATACAACCATCTCTTCTTCAGTCTCAGTATGGAAGGCAGTTCCTATAACTTCATACTCCTTGCTTGAGTCTTTGAAATGCGTATAGATTCCTGGGGCAATGTTATTCATAAATTCTTTAAACAAATCCTTCTTTATCTAACATAAGAATGTCATACCCCTTTGACACGCGCCCCTCAAGATCTATACCCAAGGATTCAAGCACACCCACAAGCTCCTCATGTACTGCGCGCGGATCAGCATCTTTCTCAGCAAGTTTCTCTATCTCCATGTATGAGCCCAGCTCCTCTACGTCATCAACACACAGTTCATAATTCTTGTACGTGGTCTTTCTACGGGTTTTCTGCACGCGCACTATTTTTACAAATCCCATTAGGAGTAGCATCTGTTCCAGTTCTTCTGCTGAATTAACAGTAACTTCGTGCTCTGTAGCTGCCATGCCAAGGACGTGACGTTGGTCGTCATATTTAACAGTAAACACTGTGTCTCCGCCCTTAATCTTTCTGATGCGCACAAATACTTTTGCGCGCATGAAGGCATCCATAGACTCCTTTGTTGTTGCGTAGGTAACATCGTCTTGATGCACTGCATCAGTGAAGACACATCCTGCCGCCTCTAGTTGCCGAATCACCTCTTCGTTATCTTTTGTTTTTACTTTCACTTCGATTTCTTGCATAACTATCTATGAGTATAGCGTGTAAGAGAGTGCGAATATTCTCATTCCAGTGCTCTCGTGTTCCATGCCCATAAGTATACCAACTCCCCCATATGCGCTATCGTACAGATATGAAAAGACCAACTCCAAAGAATCGTGCGCGTCCTGTCCCCACACCTGCTCCTTCTGGGTCTGAATTCCCCATGCGTCTTAACAAGTACTTGGCGCTTAAAGGATACGCAACAAGACGAGATGCAGACATCCTTATTGAAAAGAAGAAGGTCTTTGTTAATGGAACTTTAGCTCAAATCGGAGACAAGATACGCGAAATGGATACAGTTGAAGTACGCGGACATGGGCGTCCTAAGGCCTATATTTACCTCGCGTTCAATAAGCCTGCTGGAATGGACACGCATCGGGAGGCAACAGGCGAGAAGAACGTCTTGGATAGCTTGCCGGCAGATTTAAAGCGCATGTCTCCCTTTCCAGTAGGACGCCTCGACAAAGCTTCACACGGACTTCTTTTGATCACTAATGACGGAAGAATTACAGATAGGCTTCTAAACCCTAAGCACTCGCACGAGAAGACGTACGAAGTGCGAACAAAGCTCCCCTTGCGTGCAACTTTTAAAGACAAAATGGAGGAAGGAGTTTCTATTGAAGGATACGTAACAAAGCCTGCAAAGGTTGAGGTTCTGTCAGAGAACAGATTCCGCATTACTCTTACTGAAGGGAAGACGCATCAAATTAGACGAATGGTTGTTGCACTCTTCAACGAAGTTACGGAGTTGAAGAGAATCGGCATCATGAATATAAAAATGGGTCCAGTTAAGTCTGGAGGCTACCGAGTTATTGAAGGAAAAGAACTTGCCACATTTCTTCGTCTTCTTGGACTTGGTGCTGACGCTACGACTTCCACTGAGACACAGAAAGATTAACCTTTGATCCTTCAAAGGAGACGCCTTCAGCTAGAAGCATTTCTCTTTTAGTACGCACTCCAAAGCCTGCGCTATATCCTGTTAGCGATCCGTCCGAGGCAACAACTCGGTGACAGGGAGTCTTAGGAATATCAGGGTTGGTACGCATAGCGGCACCAACTGCCCTTGCTGCCTTGGGGTTTCCAGCGAGTGCTGCAAGTTGTCCATACGTTGCAACTTTCCCTTTTGGAATCTTCCGCGTGAGGACGTATACGGTTTCTGCAAAAGCTGATGTCATAAGAAAAGAATACCGTTCTTTTACAAGGGACAAAAGCCAGATACTATGCACGTATGTCTACACGTCCAAAACCCTATTTAGGACAGCTTCTTACTCGTCTTGCCCCAGAACTTGGGGCGAGTGTTCTTCTTGAGCCTACATGGGGAATTGCAGGGCAGATAACGTTTAAGAACGGCAGAAGAAGATATTTTAGATACAATACACTCGATATTAATACACTGGGCGCGTCAGAGATTGCCAAGGACAAGGACTATGCCAGTTTCTTTCTAGAGAAAGGTGGCTTCCCAACTCCAACTGGAAAGGCCTTCTTTTCTAAGAAGTGGTCAGAAGCCATACACTCAGAGCAGAATATCGACGCTGCCTATGCATACGCAGTATCTTTGGGCTTCCCAGTTGTTGTTAAACCAAATTCCGGAAGCCAGGGCACCCTTGTCTCAGTTGTGCACACAAAGAAGGAATTCTATAGCGCTCTAAAAGAGATATTTAAGGCAGATAGGGTTGCGCTCGTGCAGAAGCGAATTGCGGGGAGAGACTATCGAGTTGTTGTGCTTGATGGAAAGATTATATCTGCATATGAAAGAGTTCCTCTAAGGGTTGTTGGTGACGGAACTAGTAGTATTCGACAGTTGCTTGTTCGCAAGCAAGCGCAGTTTGAACAGGAAGGCAGGGATACTTGTATTAACCTAGAAGATCCAGTTCTCCTCCGTTCAATTTCTCGCAAAGGATACTCTTTAGAATCTATACTTATGCAGAACGAGTCCGTTCAGCTAAGAGACAATGCAAATCTATCAACTGGAGGAGACTCTATCGATGTAACACATTCTATTCATCCAGAGTTCGCAAAGATTGCCCAAGACATAACATCGTATATGGGTCTGCGTTTGTGTGGTGTTGATCTTATGATTGAAACCAGTATTGATGAAGCGCCTAAATCATATTCAGTACTTGAAATTAACTCAGCTCCTGGACTTGACCACTACGTTAAAAGCGGAGCTGCGCAAGAGAAAATTGTTGAAGATCTATATAGAGAAGTACTTATGCACATGGAACATGCCTAGCAGAATAACTGGGTTGATTGCATACGATCCTCTTTCTGACGAACCTAATTGGAAGGAAATTTCTGAGCTTAGCGGACTTCCCCTGCTGTATACAATTCCTGCAAGTAAGGACGTAGATCCATTCGCACTTGCTCAGCAGCTTTTAGAAGCATTCTCAAAAGAAAGAGTGGGTATTCTCGTGCCTGGACAGACATTTGACGTGATCGGCACAAGACACGGACGAGGTTCCGGGTGGTACGACAGGTTTTTGTCAGTGCTGCCTGATACGTGGATGCGCATTGGGGTTTGTGATGTCTCAGCTTACTCAATGGATCTTCTTGTCCGAGAGTCATGGGATGTTCCTATGCATATGCTCTATATCAAAGAACCCGCCAATGTTTGGCGGGTTCAGGTCGTCCCTACTTGAGTTTCCTTTGCTGCTCAAGAAGATCAGCAAGTATTTCCTTTAAGACATCAATCTTTTGTTCCAGAGTGAACTCTCCTGTAAGACGAGGATATGGGTCTATAGCTTCGCGGCCTTCTCGAATCTCAAAGTGAAGATGTGTAACTCCCCCCTTTGCATTTCCCGAGTCTCCAACGTAGCCAATAAGGTCTCCTGCCTTAAGAACTGTTCCTGCCTTAACTCCATCTGCAACACGGTCTAGGTGCATATACGCAAATCTCTCTCCTCCGGGATTTGCTGTGTATACATATACTCCAGCACTTCCTCCTTCGCCTGTCTTAGTTACCACAGCATCAGTTGGAGACGCTATGAATGCTCCACGTGGCGCAATGAGATCCTGCCCTTCATGGGAACGAGAGCCCCCGTCACGCGGATCCCCAAAGTCAGAGGTAATTTGATTCAGCGACAAGCCTAGAAGAATTGGAACGGGAAGTTCTTCTACAATATCGTCATCAAGCTTCTTAATTTCCCTCTGTATTGCACTTGAATAGCGCTCTCTTGAATAGAACCGTTCTGATAATGAACTTCCTTCTCTAGAAGAAACGTTTTCTGTATACCTGTATGATCGAGTTGCCGCATCAGCCTGAAGAGGCAAGGCTGGCAAGGTTATTAGCGCGAGAAAAACAAGCGCCCTCATTGGGTGTGTGAATGTGCTCATGTGTGTATTCTTATGTTGAGTTTCTGCTGCGTTTAAAGCAGACAGTTGCCTTTATAAGACGCACGGCTATGCCTACCTCTTACATGAAAAAAGAACCCGTTTGGGTCCTTTCTTCATGAAGTTGCTAGGCTATTTTACTTCCAAAGCATTTTGTCTAAGGACCATTTTCCTGGACCCGTTATCATCAAGGAGATTGTTGCCGCAAGGATGAGGAGAATATACTCATATCCTCCATCTGAAATAAAGAATCCATTTGTTGCATGCACAGTTAGAAGCGCAACTATTGCAACAATTCCTAGAATACGAGTATTCCAGTACGTGAACAAACCAAGAATAAGCAAGATACCGCCGCCAAGTTCAGCTGCAATCAAGAGAACAGCAAATAGTTCAGGCATAGGGAATCCGAGTCCAGCAAGGAATCCAGAAACTCCTGGAATTCCTGTCTGCAACTTTTGATAGCCATGGAGAGCAAAAACAATACCAACAACAACACGGAGCACCATTGGTGCACAGCTCTGAAGGTGTGCAGGATAGGTACCAGTTAGGAATGAACGCATAGAATATATGTAATGAGTAACGTATCTATAATAGTAGCCTGCTTCATGAAGCGAGCAACTGGGTATAGTGCGTATAGCTAGAGAGCACCTATAAGTGTGAGCTTTTCTTTTCTTGATAGTTTTTTGAGCTCTGCCTCTCTTTTAGAGGCCTCGCTTCGTGTTTGAAACTGCTCGCTATAGGCGAGTGTAACTGGACGTCGCGCCTTCGTATACTTTGCACCTTTGTCAGACTGGTTATGCTCTTGTGTCCTACGCAGAAGATCAGTAGTGCAACCTGTATAAAGAGTTCCGTCTGCACACGTAAGAATATATACGTGCCAGTTCATAAGAATTACTTTTCTAGATCAAGTACGTCATCGATGCGAATTTGTTCAACAAACTCCGGTACGTGACTTACGAGCACCATGGCTCCTTCATAGCTATCGAGCGCTTTTGCGATAACAGGAATGTGTCTGAAATTAATGTGGTTTGTTGGCTCGTCCAAGATAAGAAGTCCTGGCTGCATAAGAACGAGTCGCGCAAATGCAACAAGCCCTTTCTGTCCTTCAGACAATCCTCCAATCTTCTTATCAATGTGCTCTGAGGTAAGCAGGAAGCTTGCGGCTGTGGCGCGCATCTTCTCTTCGTTTGGCTTATCCATAATTGCCATGAGTGCTTGGCGTATGGTGTGCTCAAAGTTAAGGGTAGAGAAATCCTGTCGGTAGTATCCAACACGAACTCCAGGAGCTATAGTTGCTCCTTCTGCAGTTCCATTTGCTAAAGACTCAAGCAATGTTGTCTTTCCTATACCGTTTGGACCCTTTAGTTGGAGATGCATCCTCTTCTTGAGGGTTATTGAAACCTTCTTTATCTTTGGAGTATGTTTCTTCGGGTCCATGGTTGAGACCGAAGTGATTGAAAGAATCTCTCCGCTAATTTCTTGGACCGGAATAACGAAAGGACGGATAGTCTTGTCCTCCTTTCGTACATCAACTTTTTCCTCTTCCATCTCTTCAATCTCCGTGCGCATTTTCTTTGCAACCACACGCATTTTGCCTCCCTTTTGAGCGAAGAAGTTTGCTTTGTCTTTGTTGTCTTGAATCTTCTTGGCAAGCTGTGCGTTCTTGCGGTTTTCTCGTTCAATACGAGCCGATATTTCTTTAAGGAGATCGAAATAGTTTCCTGTGTACTGCTCTAGCTTTCTTGTATGTACATCAAGATAGAGCACGCCTTGCGTAAAGGAGTTCAGGAACTCTGCATCGTGGGAAATAACGATACATGTTTTCTTATAGTCTTTGAGAAACTCTGTGAGATGTTCAATACCTGCTGTATCCAGGTTGTTAGTTGGCTCATCAAGCAAGAGGAGGTCAGGGTCCTGGATTAGCGCAGAAGCAAGGAGCAAACGCGCCTGTTGCCCTCCTGAGAACGACTTAACAATACGATCCAAAGGCGCATGGAGATTAACTACTTCAAGAATAGATTCAATACGTGGATCAATGTCATACACTTTTTCAGCAAAGCGCTTCTCAAAGAAGGCCCGAACCGTTAACTCGCGCTCTTCTTGAGTTACCACTTGATGCGATAGTGCAATGGTAAGTTTTGGAGCCGTTACAATCTTTCCCTCTTCCGGTTGAAGTGCACCTGTTATGAGTTTAAAGAGGGTACTTTTCCCTGCACCGTTTTGACCCATAAGAGTCATTTTCATTCCTCTACGAATAGAGAAATCAACCGAATCTAGAATCGGGTGATTATGTCCGTAATTAAAGGAGAGCTGTTCAAAGCGCAAGACCGCGTTCTGCGGTCCTGCTGGCTCGCTTCCTGATGGAGTATTCTTTGCCACAACCAATACCCTAACGCATTTTCCCCTTCTTGATAAGCCTTACGCGTTATCTCCCGCAAGGTACCCAGTAGTCCAGCACAGCTGAAGTGAGTAGCCTCCTGAAGGGCGAGTGATGTGAAGTAGGTCTCCAGTAACAAATGCATTGGCGCATCTTCTAGATCGCATGGTGCGCGTGTCTATCTCAACGAGGTCTACACCTCCGTCAGCAATAACGGCGCGATCAAGTCCCATCAAACCAATGATGGTAAGCGGGAGCGTTTTAAGAAGTTCTGCAAGTTGCCTGCGCTCTTGTTTAGTAACGCTATGCACTTTAGTTTCAGGATCAATTTCAGGTACTAGAGAGAGAAGTACGTCCATAGTTCCTTCTGGCGCTATTTCTTTAAACACGTTCTTAAGTGCTTTATTCTTGTGTTGGTCAAAGATACTGCTTATGTGTTTATCCAAGATACCCAAGTCCATGTCTGGATATGTATCTATCATTGCTGTTACATGCTCTTCATGAAGCAAGTCCGCTACTTGATGTGCACTATTGAGTATGAGCGGTCCTGATATTCCAAAATGCGTAAGCAGTATGTTTCCCTTCTTTGAAAATCTCCTTTTTCCTCCTGCGAAGAACGTTATCTTTACATCTTTTAACGAAACTCCTGAGAGTTTCTTGGACCATGCTTCCTTAGTGCGTAGCGGTACAATTGTTGGCGTTGGGTCTTGTACGGTATGTCCCAGTTGCTTGAGCCACCCAAACCCGTCTCCTGTTGAGCCTGTTTCGGGGTGTGAGACTCCTCCTGTTGCCAGCACATAGCTTTCTGCAGTATAGGTAACACCTCCAAGAATAATTCCAGTTATTCCATCCTTTGTCTTTTCAATAGCTGTCACAGGTAGACCTCTCTTAACTTCAACAGCATTGTCTCGTAAATACTGCTCAAGTACCTTGCATACGTCTTCAGCCTTCTCAGTCTTAGGAAATGCTCTTTTGTTAGCTTCAATTTTTAGCGGAAGACCCTTCCCTTCAAAAAAGGAAAAAGTATCTCGCACCCCAAACTTTGAGAAGGGAGAGTGCAAGAAGTCTGCAGCACTTCCGTACTTTTTAAGAAGTGTTGCTGTGTCTTCTTCTGCATTCGTTATATTGCAGCGAGTTCCGCCTGTTATGCGCAATTTTTCTCCAAGCTTATTCTTCTTCTCTATAAGCAATACTTTGCGGCCGCGCTCTGCTGCTCTTCCCGCAGCCATCATGCCGGAAGCTCCTCCACCAAGTACGATTACGTCGTATGTATTCATACGCTATAGATATGTTTCAAAATATACTGCATGACAGGTATAGCCTCCTGGATTCTTTTGCAGATAATCCTGATGCGGTTCCTCTGCAGGATAGAATTGAGTAAACGGTTCAAGGGTAGTAACTACAGGATCTTCCCATCTCCCAGAGTTATCTACTCTTTCTATGAACTCCGCTGCCTCTCTTCTCTCTGCTTCGTTTTGATAGAAAATCGCAGATCTGTATGACGTCCCCATATCATTTCCCTGCTGGTTGAGCGTAGTTGGATTGTGCACACAGAAAAAGAAGTCTAGGAGCTCTATAAAAGAAGTTTGTTCTTCGTCATAGGAAATCTGGAGCGCCTCTGCGTGCCCTGGATGGTTCTCATATGTAGGGTTCTCATTCTCTCCCCCTGTATATCCTGCCTCAGTTGCAACGACGCCTGGACGGTCGCGAAAAAGCTCTTCTAGACCCCAGAAGCAGCCGCCTGCAAGAAATGCATGTTTGATCATTACCCTTGTTCTAACGCATCTGTAGTATGTCCGTCAAAGTGTTCGTCATCTTTCAGTGCTTCTTCTTTGGTTTTGTGTATGACTGCGTCTTCGTGATGCGCGGGTGCGTAGACGCTATAGAGTTTTAGTGCCTGCGTCTCTGAGGTGTTCACAATGTTGTGTTCAACTCCTGCAGGAATCACGACAGCAGAGCCCTTGGTGAGCGTGCGCTCAACTCCATCAAGAATAGACATACCTTCTCCTTCTTCAATACGTATGAATTGATCTACATCATGAATTTCAGCACCTATGTCTTCTGCGACAGGAATGGACATAACAACCAGCTGGCAGTGCGCAGCTGTATACAGCACCTTACGGAAGTACGTATTCTCTTCCGTTTCGTGTTCAATGTTTGTTACAAATCCTTTCATGTTTAAAGCTGGAGATCCATGTCTCCTGATTTAACAACCAAACGAGCAACTATTTCATCAAGCAACGTAGTTACATCCGTACCTGCAAGACTTGCTGCAAGTGTAGGGCTCACAAAAACTGAAGCATAACGAAGTGGATCTTCTGCAGTTGCGGGCTTAGTTACATCAAAGGCATAGATTGGCCCGAATGTTGATACAGTCTCTGCTTGCGTCTCTAGGTTAGTGCGCGTAAGCGTGAGAGTTAGTTTCAATCCATCGAATGCATTGAGCGATGTAAATGGTTCAACTACTACGTCACTACACTCAACATTCTCTTTTGAGTCATCTGATCCACAGAGGGCAAGTGCCTGCTGAGTTACGAATGCTTCATAGCTTTGAGGAAGCACTTCATCTGGATCACTCTTGTACTGCATAACTTGTACAAGCGGTACGAATTCTTTTTTCTTTGTATTTCCTACGAGAACTGCGCCTTTCTCAAACTCGCGTACGTCATACGTTCTTGGGTAATCAAACCAAAAAGCTTTGCTCTTAAACGAAGCCGTATCCGTTGAAGGTTTTGAAGTCTGAGTAGTTAAGTACCAGCCACTTAGAATAAGTACGACGAGCACTAAGACAGCACCTCCGATAAGGATGTTTCGTTGATTTGTATGCATATGTTCACTAACTATCTCACGTACCTCATGAAGTGGGTATGAGGTGGCTGTTGAGAGGAGGAAAACACTAGCGATGAGGACATCCAGCCCAGCAACAAGGCCTTCTCATTCCCTCTTTCAACTTTGAAATTGCCTTCTCCATCCGAATACTCCGTGTCTCTGCTCTCTTGCCAGAAGTTACCCAACAGATCCACTCATTACGGGCAAGCGGCGTAATATCTTTCCAGGTTGCATGCGCCGCAGCTGAAGTCGCTAGTCTCTTTTGAAAGTCCTTGGGAGTTGTGTGCAGTGTGTTCTTCATACTTCAACTTAGCCACACTAGCTTACTTATCCAATATCTTTGTTGGTAGACATAACTTCTATCCATCCTCCTGGAATACCGAAATGTGGATGGTCTTGGAATAGTGCTGCGGCATCCTCAAGCGAATCTGCTTCTACAAATGAATACATCATTATGTCGTTGCGTGCGTCTTCTACTCCTGCAGCTGTAACACGCTTAGGCTTTCCAACGCCAGCACTCTCAATTAAGGAAGCCTTATGTTCTTCCATCCAGGCACTCCAGTCTGACTCCATTTTCTTCTCCTGGGTCTTTCTAGCGTCTTCTGGCAATTTCATCCACTCATCGAGGCCTGCGTGAGGCATTTGGTAGGTTACAAGAAATTTCATATCCACCAATTATACATGTTACGTAATTGGTAATTAGTATTCCTCAACAAACTTATTAATCTCCGCATGAGATTTTAATACCACCACCTTATCTGAGTACTCTGCCGTGAATGCAAGTAATTTAGGGCGAGTTCTATAGGTACGTAAAACAACCTGTTTATAGAATTTAATCTCATCCCACAGTTTCAGGTGTTTGTGTCTTTTTGGTTCAAAGAAAGCGCGACGTGTGTGTGCTAGAAGCCTGCTCAAAAGCGGGAGATCTATAAAAACTATTACATCAGCAACTGGCGCAATATATTCTTGTACTCTTAGATATGTTCCATCAGATATCCAAGATTCCTGTTGAACAGCTTCCTTAATAGAAGTACTGATATACTCTCGTACTGCTTCAATGTTTGGCGTATCGTGCGATCCTTGCAGCCCTCCAGCCTCAAACCAAAACGCATCGAGTTGTATGTGTGGAATTCCTAGCTTTTTAGAGAGGTTCTTAGCTAGGGTTGATTTTCCGCTGCCAGGAAGACCTACGATGTCTATGCGCATGTGTTAAGTATACCCAATGCAATCTCGTTGGGCTTTGTAAATATTATTTAGGTCAGTGAGATCCAGAATCGAAGTTTGTTCGGCAAACCTTCTTCTAAGGACATCTCATTCTCAAACACTCCTCCGTTGCTCTCAATTATTTTACGTGAAGCAATATTTGTACTATCACACGTTACCAAGACCTTATGTATTCCGAGCTTCTTTGCCTCAATGAGCGCTAGTTCTAAAATGCGCTTTCCGTATCCAAGACGGCGTTTTGAGGGACGTATGTCATACCCGATATGTCCTCCTGCCCGTAACAAGTTCTCGTTTAGTTCATGGCGAACAGAGACTCTACCTATGTATTCGTTATTGTTTACAAGCCAAAAGAAAGTCATCGGCACTAATCCCTCAGGAGGCGCTGTTCGGTGTAGTTTTAGCTCTTCAATATATGAAGGGAAGTTCTTGGCACGATCCTCTAGATCTAGTTCAGGATACAAGCCTTCGCTTTTAAATTCTTTAGTTGCCTCAATATAGCTATCCATTAGAAAAACTGAAGGTTCTGCCAAGTGCGCAGTCTCCACGTTCTCTGTTTTAGATTCCATAGTAAGTATAGTCTGGCGATTACTAGTCAGTATTGAGCTATACCTAAACTTACTCCTTTTCGGAAAGAATGAAGCGTGGGCGCATGGCACCATCAGGCCACTCAACTTCCTCTGTAAACTCATCGAAGTCACGGTGTTTGATTTTGCCGTATGTGCGAGAAACATACACAACTCCGCCATTATTACCCTTTCTCTCGTTTGTTGTTTCTTCTGTAACAAAGAGAACAGTGTATAAGCCTCCTTTGTAGTGCTCGTATGTCCTTCCTGATTGAATACTATCCTTATTGTCCATACTCAAAGTGTAGCAAACATTACAGGCAGTCTAAGAAGGTGTTGCTATTCTATCTGTCAGACCAAATAGAAAGATGGTTGCCCGCGGGATCTAGAAAATGAAATCTTCGGCCTCCAGGAAATGAGTATATATGCTTGATAATAGTTGCTCCGCAGGCCGTTACGGTCTCGACAGAAGTTTCAAGATTCTCTGAGTATAAAATGACCAAAGGACCTCCCTCCTGGATAGCTGAGCCTTTGGTAAAACCACCATCTAGCACTCCGTCGCTGAACGCTACGTATTCCGGCCCATAGTCCGTAAACGTCCAGCCGAATGCCTTGCCATAAAATTCCTTTATCGCAGGAAGGTCAGTAGCAGGAAACTCGATATAGTTTATGGCATGGTGCTTGTTCATGTACTTTATTCTACCGCAGCTGGCTGTGTGGGACGGTGTTGGAGATTGTTTGCTCACTGTAGATTGACTATATCTTAATATAAGGTATTAATTGTTTCTCTAGTCCTTTAACAAACGGGGGCAGCGATGCCGCTCAATCCACTGTTCGCACGGGTTCAATTACCCGAAGAACTTCCCGACGTGCTTTGCATCGACCGTATGATATACGGCGATGCGGATACCATTTCCGAAGAACTCTGGCGCGCCAACAATATCGTAGCGCACTGGATTCTCGTCGACGGCGAGAAAGCGGGAGTTGTCGCGGTCGCACTTGATGAAGGGGCGCCGACCACGATTGATAGCGATCCCGTGCCCGAAGAAGGCTCGGTGCTCATCTTTACCATCGGTGTCCTGCCCGCCTTTCAAAGGCAGGGACTCGGGCTCGCCGCAACAAAGTGGCTGGGTGATGAGGCGCCTCACATCAAGGGGCGCACCTCCATCATCTCGACCATTCGGCAGAGCAACGCGGCATCAATCAAGATGCACGAGCACGCCGGCTGGGAGCAAGACGGAATGCGTGCTCTGTTCTTCGCTGAACCGCCCGAGGACGCCGTTATCATGCGCAAGATCTTCTAGAATCTGTGCACGATATTAGCGATCTATAGCTCTTCGGGACATTAGGCTCTGTAGGAAAGCTCTGGCTTTCCTACAGAGCTTTTTATTTAGTGTTGGCGTCTGGAACGATACTGGGGTTTTTATGGAAGAAATTCGTGTTGGTCTTTAGACCATGCTGGAGTACAGGTTGTGATCAAGCTAAAGACACCATTCCACACAACCGTCTCATTCGCATCATAGAAAATCACATCTCCCTTTTTAACCTTCTGAGCATCCTCGTTTATAATTACCTCACCGCAACCGCTTTCTACATATACAACCTCTTTAACGAGAGTATTCCTCATTGAACCAGTCTTTGGGTAGCGGCCCTGTATTTCAATACGCGCAGTATTGATATCTTTATCTAACATGCGGTACTCATGCGCGATAAAACTTGTCCCGTCGTTAAACTTTTCTGCCTGTTCTTGGCGAATTATTTCCATAGATTAAGTGTATCAAGTAACGGCAGCCTGGGACGAGGTTGGAACTTTTACACCTTTATTCCTATAGAATGGAGATCCTCCCGTAGTTGTTGTGCGGACGAGAAGACAAAGGCAGAAAATCCCATTTCTATAGCTGTGGGCAAATAGCTTTCGTTATCATCAATAAAGATTGTTTCTGAAGGTTTCGCTCCAAGCATGCTCAATGCATGGAGGAATATTTCCTTATCAGGCTTACGCAGACCCACCCGGCTTGAGATAACTGTTGTATCGAAGAGATCGATAAGTGAATGATCTTTCAGGATCTCTTCAACAAATCCTTGCTGGGCATTACTGCAAAGACCTACGGTGTAAAAAGGTTTTAGTGAACGGATTATCTCCTCAACTTCTGAATCTATCCTGATGTTTCCCTTTACCTCCGACTCCACTTCTGCTGCCGTCATTCCACTCACTTCAGCAAGATGTGCATAGAGCTCCTGGGAAGACATGGTTCCGACGTCTGAATATTGGTAGTACTTCTTAATAAGATCCTCTACTTGACCAAGTAACCCTTTATCTCGAAGCCAGATTAGGTGTGGGTCGTCACACAAGACTCCAAAGAAATCGAATAGGAAAAACTTTTGCATAAAGCTACCTTAACATTGCTGGAAGGTGTGTGACGAGGTTGGAAATCTAACTCAGACCTAGAAATCGTATATTAGACGACGATTAGAGGAGAGTCTGAATCCCATCCGTTCGTAGAGCTTCTGTGCTCTGTCATTCCCTGCTATGACGCCGAGTTCAACTGCAACGCACTCATTTACACGACTTTCGATTACATATCTAATAAAGTTTGATCCCACACCTTTTCCTCGCTCGTTCTCTTCTACGAAAAGTTCGTCAATATCAACAATGTTACCTCCCGTCTCATTGCTCCAAAAGTTCACGAGTATACTGTAGCCAACAATCTGTTTCTCATCTTTAATAACGATTATAGATCCCTTCTCAGGGGATTTTGAAAACTCTTTAAAAGTGCGATTGATCTTCTCGTCCGTTATAAAACCCATATTTGGATCGGTTGCGTAGAAACGATGTATCATTCCACGAACTGTCTCTTGTTCGCTTGGATGCATTTCTTTGTATAGGTGATGCATGATACTCAGTATGACATTCTTTTGTGCTGGCAGTCTTGCGATATTGATTTTTACAAAAAACGCCCACGACATAGAAGTCGCGGGCGTTAGGGTGTAGAGTTGGAATCATCTACGTCTTTTAAGGAGCGCAAGGAGGGGCACTACATTATCGTACCCATCATTGTTCCCGACCGTGAACACAAGCGGACTGGGTTCTTCACCCGGAGCGTAGCGTCCGCCTTGAGCAAGCCATACTGGTCCTGCACTGTCTTTAGCAACACAGACGAGGAAGTGATAGTCGGCTGCGATGTTACTGGCGCAGATTTCCTGGATCTCTTTCGCAGAGAGAATTTTCTTTTTCGGCTGCAACGCGTGAGTAAACTCATGCGTACCTCTCCGTTTCTTCTTGACACGCAGGTAGTTTTTACGATGCAGACCTCCTTTGCGAGACCTCCAGAACCGATCGTTTGCATAGATTACGCAAACCATATCCCCGACGCGAATTGACTCACCCTGATACTGGACCATGCCTTGCGTAAGCACGACGAGGTTTTGTTCTTCACAGCACTCAATAAACGTGCCAGTTGTCAGAAAGTGAGCAAGCGCAGAACAGTTGGTATAGCGCTTACCGTAGTAATCCTGCAGATACTCAGTTATGCGTGATACCAGACATTTGTCGGTTATATGGCCGAAAAATGTGCGATCACGCACACTGAATCTGAATGGAATAGCGAGCTTCTTTTTAGTGTCCTTGTAGCGTTTCTTCCAGTCCTCAATCCGTACGTATGATCCGTTACTGTGTAAAAAGGTGTAGTCTCCTCCTGGGTATTCATCTTCACGAATCCAAGAGAACAGCACCGGCTGTGTTGGTTGGTACATGTGCTAGCCCTCCTGGCTAATCGTTTCTCTGTTGGCACCATACAACAAAATAAACTTCTGTCCATTTTCCTAGAACTAATGGAATTTTATATTGCTGGGGTGTGGGGCGATGTTACAACCTATGTACCTGTTTCAATACTGTCAGGAAGATCAAATTCGTGAACAGAGCTGTTCTTTATATTTCCATGCACTTCGCCATGGAGTTTGTTCTTGAGTAAACGTATTACACCTCCAGATGTAACAACGAGCGGCTTCCCTGTGCATTTTCCTTTTATATCTCTGATACATTCCTCGACTCGTTGTTGTACGTCCGTTACAGCCTCACCTCCATACTGGCGATAATCATATCGTTGATTCTTATCTGCTTCCCAGATCTCTCCTGAGGGATCTGCATCATCCCAAAGTTGCCCTTCCAGAGAACCAAAATGTCGTTCTCGTAAGCGAGCGTCAAAAGTAACTGGAAGATTCCTGCCTTCGTTAAGTATTTCTGCTGTCTGTCTACAGCGCAAAGAATCAGAAGAGAAAATCTCAGCACAATCCTCAGGAAGTTCTTGTGCTGCTTTCTTTGCTTGATCGATTCCCTCATTTGTTAAAGGGATATCAACGTGGCCAGTTATCCTGCGATCCACATTGAACTGTGTTTGCCCGTGGCGGACAAAGTATGCCTTCTTGCTTTCCATGGAGAGAGTTTATCAGAATTGCTGGGTGTCTGGGATGATGTTGGAGCCTGTTTTGGTATCGTCTAAGTGTTTATTACCTAGGTATACGCGCTGAACTCAATATAGGGTCTAAGATTGGCGCGTACGTACTTTCTGCACTCTTGAGGACGGCTGTAGTTACAGCATAGTTTATGCCATTCCTGTGAGCCTGTATCTTCTTATAATGATACTCTTGCCCCTCGAAAGTATTGTCATATTCCATGATAACTCCATCAATACCAGAGAATTTTGTACTTGCTTTTGAGAAGTTCTTTTTTGATACAAGACCAGCTTCTGCGATGTCTTTGTCGTATGTGTCCGCACTAATATCAATTGTGGCCTTTGTATCTGGAGAGGTGTAGCTAACCCCCAAGACCGATGCCCCAGTATGACCGCCACCCTGAACTGATGTACTACGCTGCCAACCTTCTGGTGGAGTAATGATTGGGAGATCGGATTCAGTTATGTTCTGTGGTATCCCCGCATCCGGTTGGACATGAGTTTTCACATACATGTATGTTCCAGCAATAAGAATCGCTACAGCAATAATTACTAAAGGTAGATAGGTTTTCTTCATGGATCTAGTATACAAGATTGCTACGGCAATATTGCTGGGTGTGTGGGACGATGTTGGAACCTTCTTCACCCTACTCTGAACCCTCAGATAATGAGACAAGGAGCGCAGGCAATTCAGTTAATGACTGAATTTGGTAGTCCGCTTTTGATGTGTCCAACTCAGTAAAATCAGGATTCAGAATGCTAATCACCTTAATATCAGCTTTTTGCGCGGCATCGATGCCTCGAGGAGCGTCCTCAACAACAACTGTTTGATCTGCAAATGCATTCATTCTTTCAAGCGCAGCTAAATAGCCATCAGGAGACGGCTTGGGTTCCTTATAGTCCTCTCTAAAAATAATGGTCTTGAGCAGACTTCGAATTGGAGAATCTTTGTATGACAATTCGAACATTTCCTTTCGTGTATTTGTAACGACGCATAGTTCGTACTTCTTTGCGAGTTCTGCAAGAACCTCTGGGGCAGACGTTTCTGTCATATTGCTAAGCTTCGCTTCTTTCCACCTTCTATCCCTTTCTGCAGTAAATCGTTCTGCGACATCAGTGTCGTATCCGTTACTCTCAAGCCATCCAGATGAACCCAAACCTGTTAGGAAGGTGTGCTGGATAAAGTCTTCGCGCGAATAATCAATTCCTAACGATTGGAATACTTCTCGGTTTAGCTCGAAGATAGAGCGCTCGGTATGGACTAGCACGCCGTCATTATCAAAAAGGATTGTTTTTATCTTAGCCACATAGAAACTATAGCAGCTTTTATTGCTGGCAGTGTGGGACGATGTTGGAACTTTTTTGTATAAAAAGACCCCGCGTGTGTGCGAGGTGTCGGATCTGTAGCTAAGATCGGTGCGCTGTTACGCGTTCATTAAGTAATGGCTGCTTCTAAGCCCATACCCCGACTAGGCGGCCACAGACCCGACGACATCTTTATAACACATTTGCTAACTGGGAGTCTGGGACGATGTTGCAATCTATTTAGAATAGAACCTTGTTTGACAAATAGTTTGTTTCAGGTTTAATATATTTTACTTCCTTAAACAACGGAGGGTTGGAAGGAATGGTGCTAAAGATTTGTTTGCTCATTCTTGGGATCTGCATTGTTTGGTTTGTCGTCTGGTTCATCAACGGCAGACATAAGCACGAATGCTGGAATTGCGGACATGAGTGGAGACACGGTCCGCAATGCGCCGGCAACAGGAAGGCGCATACCTGCGCACACTGTGGAAAAGTGCAATGGTGGGGCTCACATCTTTCCCTCCGCGAACGCTGGGGATTGATCGGAAAATAATCTCACTATCACTGCATCAAGACTCAAACTCCGCACACGAAGGTTTCGTGTGCGGTTTTCATTTATACGAATTCCTAGCTGGCAGTCTGGGACGATGTTGGAACTATTATGCGTCTAAAATCTCTAGGAGAAGCGGGAACTCTTTATATTTGTCACCCGCAGTAGAGATACTGAAATGCGCCTCTCCTGGCCTTACTAAAAGCTCGCCTCCTAGCTGCTCAGCTAGATATTCCGCATGCTCAAGCGGACAATAAGGATCGTTATCGGAATGTATGAGCAGAAACCTCTTTGCACTTCGTTTTATCTTTTCAAAGTCAAACGGCTTCTCGAAAAGTTGTGCGAGCTGCGCATTTCCAAGATCGTCCTTAAATGCTCCCACTAAAACTGCCAGATCTACAATTGCATGCTCAGGCAAGTTCTCTAAAAGCCCGAGCGTCGCAACAGCTCCTGATGAATGACCAACTATTACTGACTGGCTATTAAATTCCCATCCAATATCCAAAAGAAATTGGTTATAAACATTTATGCTCGGTTTTTCCGCATGAGGTAAATCTGGCACCAATACCTTCCAGTCTTTCTTCTGTAATGAATCACCTAACCAGCGAAACCAATTATTTCGCGAAGAGTTATTAGTGCCATGCAAAATCAGGATGTTTCGCATTAAACCGATTATAACAAACTGGCTGGGAGACTAGGGATCGAACCTAGATTCACGGCTTCAAAGGCCGCTGTCCTACCATTAGACGATCTCCCAATTCCCTAATCCTGCCTGGAAATGGCCAGCACTGCAAGTTCTATGGGGAGTGCTGGAACTGGGGAGAACCGGATCCGGGACGCGGCATCAAGAAATACACCAAGTGCTGTGTGCGTTAGCAAGGAATCTTTTGCTCCTGCAAGTATTTCAGCTTCTTTGTATGCGTCTTCCCCAAGCTCCTCTTGTATCTCTTTTCGCAACTCTGGCGCATGCCTCATAAGAAGAATCTGCCGAAGATATTCAAGTACAAGCATGAGATACAGCTGCATATCAATGGTTGCCTTCTGTGCTTGATGAATAACCTCTAGTGCTCCTGCCGTGTCTCCTGTTGAGACCGCAGTTGCAAGACCATGTACCAGCGCATGCCGTGGTGCCCCAGTTGCTTGCTCTACCTGAACTCGAGAAAGCGTCTTTCCATCTCCAGCAGACAATGCTTTTTCAAGTACAGAAAGCGCGTCTCTGTACGAGCCGTCTCCAAGAAGTGAAATAAGATCTGCAGCAGCACTCTCAAGCACAACTCCTTCCTTCTTTGCAATACTTTGCACAAGTTTCGCAAGTCCTGAACGTGATGGCTTTTTAAAATTAAATACCTGGCAGCGAGAGCGCACTGTCTCTGGCACTTTATCAAGCTCAGTTGTGGCAAGAATAATTATGACGTGTGCAGGAGGCTCTTCAAGTGTCTTAAGTAGTGCGTTCCATGCACTCTTTGAGAGCATGTGTGCTTCGTCCAAAATATATACCTTGTATTCAGAAGCGAACGGAAGCGTATAAATACTGTCATTCAAACTACGCACCTCGTCAACGCCGTTATGTGAAGCAGCATCAAGCTCGTATACGTCGCGCTCATGCACCTTTAACTCCTTGGCAAAGATTCGTGCAATTGAAGTTTTTCCAAGTCCGCGAGAACCAGCAAACAGGTATGCATGCCCAACCTTCTTCCCTTCAATCTGCGCCAGAAGGGGCTGTACAACATCGTCTTGCCCTACAACTTCCTTAAAGTTCTGTGGCCTGTATACGCGGTACAAAGATTGGTGTCTCATGCGTCAGAGTATACCAGCTTGTGTTGATCCAAGACTGCTGTTAATTCTTCTAGACTTCCTGTCTGCATAAGTTCAGAGCGCAGTTCCGCAGCACCCGGCCATCCCTGCACAAAGGCTTTAAAGTGCTTTTTTAGAATATGAAAATGCTTTGCAGGCGTGAGTTCGTTGAAATATACAGCAAGTGTATAGAGTGCCTTAATACGCTCCTCAGGAAGAATTTCCGATGTCTCCCTTCCAGTAAACAGCCAAGGATTGCCGAACACAGCACGTCCAAGCATGACTCCATCACAACCTGTCTCCTCTACTTTCTGTTTTGCTTCTGCAAGTGTCTTTATATCTCCATTTCCTAGAATCAACGTCTTAGGACTGTGCTTGTCTCTTAGCGCCACGATACGCGGCATAAGGTCCCAGTGCGCAGAAACATTAGACATCTCTTTACGTGTTCGCAAGTGCACCGTCAGTGCTTCAGGGGCCTCAGACAATAGCTCAGGAATCCATTCGTCTAGAGTCTCTTGATTGTATCCAATGCGTGTCTTAACAGAAACAGGAAGTCCAGACTCTCGTGCTGCACGAATGATTGCTTTTGCGTTCTCAGGGCTCTTAATCATGGCCGCACCGCATCCTTGCTTTTCAATAGACCGATCTGGACAGCCCATATTTATATCAACACCGTCAAAGCCAAGTTCAGCACACAGCTTTGCGGCATACGACATCATCTCTGGCCTAGAAGAAAACAACTGGGCAACAATTGGACGCTCCCCCTCTCTAAACAATAAATCTCTCACCAGCGGATTCTCACTGTCCTTCATTCCCGCCTTTTCTCGAGTGTGATACAGCCCATCTGCAGAGACAAACTCAGTCCACATAACAGACGGAGGGGCATATTCAGCGATAAGCCTGCGGTACGCAGGATCAGTTACATCAGCCATGGGAGCTAAGACAAACAGTGGCTTGTTTAGCTTTTGCCAGAAGGATTCCATACGGCCATCCTACTTGCGGGCTCTCAATTAGACAATCCATGCACGCTCACGTAGAGTTGGTTTAGAGGTTCCGTCACATTGGTGTGACATCACAGGGAGGGGCGTCAAATGAGAATCACAGTTCGCCTCATCGTAGGCACACAACACGGCATACTTGCCGAGGAACATGATGGGCTGTACGGCTTCATCTCCGTCGCAGGAGTTGGAGAAACACCTGATAGTTGGAAACCTATTGCCATCGCAGGCCTTGAAAAGCGCACCGGCATTCCGTCTTCGTCAGGCCACTACAAGGGCCTAGCGATCGTCAAAAGCAAAAAGCTTAACAAACGCAACAAGCCCAAAAGGCTACTGGTTACGGCGCGGGTGATGCTCAAGGATTCCCATATTCTAGGGAATCTTGCTCCGCCGGCTTCAGCAGGCGCTGCTAAACCGCTTCAGGAGGTGTGGTACGACGACATGTCAAAACCTCACTTCAACCCGACCGACCTATTAACGCTTTTGGAGTTTGATCTTTTCAAACCTCAAAAGCTCCGACACGCGGATTAACAACCCGTGTGTTTTCATTTATATACTTTCTCTCCTCTTAAAGTATCCCTTTCCTGAGAACCTCAAATCTACATACTCAATACTTCCATTATTTAAATTGAGCTGCGGGAATATACTTGCTGCAGTTATGGCTGCTTCTTGCTCTTGTCCAAGGACATAGGTAATTCGAGTGTTTGCAGTTGTATATAGATCAGCTTCGTCTCCACGAATAACAACTGAGACAACACTTGCCTTCAGCTGTTGCATTGCCTTAACAAATTTAAGAGCATCAGGAATGCGGGACGCATACACAACGTGCGACCGCAGTGGAGTGTCGCCCTCAACACCTTCAACAGGCGCATAGACCTTCAGCGCAGGAGTTGTTGAAGCTTGCGCTTCGGAAACAGCAAATATAAGTCCCTCAGCATTTGTTTCGTAGCAGAAAGGAGATGGGAGTTCCAACGACTCTCCGCACCACAGGAATGCCTCTGCACGACCCGCAACAGCAAGCGTCAAGGTTGTGAGACCATCTGCAGATATAGAGAGCGCCTCAATATCCGGGTGTGCATCAAGTACTGCTGAGCGTATATCATCCTCAGGAATAAAGAACAAAGAATTGCGAGGAACTATGAACAAATGACTTCCCTCGAGTTGCCTTTGGGTAATTACTTTAACTTCTTCAGCGTGCGCACCTGTTACGTGCACTTCGTGCATGCGAAATACAGGAAGCCACAGTACATAAAAGATACCAGCAATTGCAACTGCAAGTAACACACTTAGCGCAATTATAAAGAACTTACGCTTCTTACTTCTTTGTTTCTTTAACGGAGTTCTCTTCTCCTTCTTAGCTTGCGCTCCTCTTGCAATAGTTACGTTGCGCGTACTGGCAGGCACTGCCGTTGCAGGCTTTGGCTTTGACTGAATGTCCCGCATAGAGCGTGCCGCAGGACGTGCTGCAGCAGGTTTTGCTCTAGGCGCTATGTCCCAGGATTTCTTTGCCGACATACGGGACAAGAACTTCTGGAACACGAATGGTTCCATCTGCTTGCTGATAATTCTCTACGAGTACTGCAAGGAAACGTGGAGTTGCCAGAGCTGTGTTGTTAAGCGAGTGTGCAAAACGCATGTTCCCCTCCTCGTCACGGTATCTAATGTTTAGTCTGCGCGTCTGGAAGTCATGGAAGTACGAAGAGGAGTGTGTTTCGCGGTACTGATTCTCTCCAGGCATCCAACACTCGATGTCATACTTCTTAACTTGTCCAAGTCCAAGGTCTCCTCCGCAGTTAATAACTACATGGTACGGAATTCCTAAAAGCTGAATAGCTTCTTCAGCATTCTTTGTTAATTCCTCGTGCAGGCGGACAGATTCCTCATGTGAAGCTTCACAGAGTACAACTTGTTCAAACTTATAGAACTCATGCACACGCACCAATCCCTTAGTGTCCTTTCCGTGCGCACCAACTTCTCGTCTGAAGCAAGGAGAGAAAGAAAAATACTTCAAAGGGAATACGGAGCGATCTAGTACTTCGTCTAGATGGTATGCCATGGTAGCAACTTCAGCAGTACCTGAAAGATATTCTCCGTCTTGTGTTTTATACAAATCCTCTTCGCTCTGCGGCAAATATCCTGTTCCCAAGAATCCCTCTCT
>JAHJZL010000053.1 GCA_018826405.1 Patescibacteria group bacterium | reverse complement strand
TATGACCACAGAGCAACCTGATTTACAGACACTTATCCGCAGACTAGAGAAGCGGCATCAAAAGAAACAGGCAACAACTGCACTTGTTGCAGGTACTGGTGTGCTTGCACTTACAGTACTTATTGCACCATTATTCATGCAACCTGAGTCTGTTGAAATCGTTAGCGCGCCACCTCCTCTTGCGGCAGTTATAGGTCCTGATGTATATGCTGACATTCGCCTTGAGGGGAAGGCAGCCATTGTATTTGATCTCACGACAAACGAAGTGCTCTATGACCGCAACGCACGCTCACAGCTTCCTCTCGCCTCACTAACAAAGCTTCTTACAATATACGCAGCAGCAAATACACTTGCTCCTGAAGCGCAGATTTCTATAACAAGTACTGCACTCGCCGCAGAAGGAGAGAGCGGGTTTGCTGAAGGGGAGACGTTCACTTTTAGCGACCTTGCGCGCTTTACACTAATCTCTTCATCTAATGACGGAGCTGCTGCTATTGCGGAAGCAGCAGCAACAAAGCAAGCAATGTCAGGCAAGAACTTGCTCGCGGGAGCAGCGGCTGCAGCGGGGCTTTCTCAAACGTATGCACTTAACGGCACTGGTCTTGACGAGAGCACATCTGTTTCTGGAGGATACGGATCGGCGTATGACGTTGCTCGTCTCTCAGGAGCACTTCTTGAAAAAGTTCCAGAGATAGCACACGCAACTGGTGCGAGTATTGGATCTGTACGCTCTTCAACAGGTGCAGTGCACACACTTCCAAACACTAATCCTAACGTTATACATATTCCTAGTCTTCTACTTTCAAAGACTGGCTTTACCGATCTTGCAGGAGGGAACCTCGCCGTTGTATATGACGCAGGTATCGGACACCCAGTTGCTGTTGTTGTTCTCGGATCAACGAGAGAGGGCAGGTTTAGAGATGTAGAGCGTCTTATTGCGCGTACTCAAGAACACTTTATTGGTAGCGCCCCATAACATTCATGATTCTGGCTGCCGCAAGTGTCCTCATTCCTTCAGTTATCTCCTTCATCATAGGAATAGCGCTCTCGCCAGTACTCACGCACTACTTGTACAAGTACCAGGCATGGAAAAAGAAACCAGGGAAGGGGAACAGTATGGGAGATACAAAGGGCACACCGCTCTTTGACGAGCTCCACAGAGAGCGAGAAGTTTCTACACCGCGCATGGGAGGAATTATTGTGTGGGGATCTACGTTAATTACTGCACTCAGTATTGCTGGTTTCGCATTCTTCTTTGGCGAACCCTTTGAGACATTTAACTTTGTTAATCGAGGACAAACATGGATTCCATTGTTTGCGCTTGCCATAGGTGCACTCGCAGGCCTTATTGACGACGTTCTTGAGGTTACAAAATCAACAGGAGGACTCAGGCTTCGCTGGCGTTTGTTTGTTGTTGCTGCATTAAGTGCATTTGTGGGATGGTGGTTCTATTACAAACTTGGCGTGTCTTCTATAGGCATTCCATTCTTTGGAGAATTGCAGCTCGGTATTTTCTTTATAGCGTTCTTTATGTTTGTGACTCTTGCACTTTATGCAGGAGGCATTATTGACGGCATTGATGGTCTTGCGGGAGGAGTGTTTGCCATTATCTTCATGACATACGCAGGTATAGCCTTTGCACAAGAACAAATATCCTTGGCAGCATTTGCGGCAACTGTCTCAGGTGCACTGGTTGCATTCCTCTGGTTTAATATTCCCCCCGCAAGGTTTTATCTTTCTGAAACAGGGACCATGGCCCTGACTGTAGCCCTTGCGGTGGTCGCATTCTCTACTGACGTGCTTGGAGAGGGAGTTGGTGTGTCTGTACTTCCGATTATTGCTTTGCCGCTGACCGTCACTGTCTTTACGAGCATGCTGCAGGTGCTTTCAAAGAAAGTTTTTAAAAGAAAACTATTTCAGATTGCTCCTATTCATCACCACTTTGAGGCCATTGGGTGGCCCGCATACAAAGTCACTATGAGGTACTGGGTTATTACATTAATCGCTGGCATCTTCGGTCTTGCACTCGCACTTTTGAAATAGTTCTTAGACTCACGGTAGGTATAGGATAGAATGAAGACACTATGCGTCTATCCGGGGATCGTATCTTTGCGTTTATCATTGCCATCCTCGTTGTGGGAGGCGCTGCTATCTTTCTTTCAGCGGCACTCGGTCTCCTTGCGCGCGATGGCGCATCGATAAGCAGGCTTGCTGTAACTCAGCTTGCACTCGGGCTTATTCCTGGGGTTATTGCGCTTGCGGCAATACGCTTTTCTCCTCCTGAGTGGATTATGAAAGGGGTGGTTCCGTTTTATATATTCTCTCTGGCACTTACAGCACTCGTATTTGTTCCTGGACTTGGCGTGCATGCGGGGGGAGCAACGAGGTGGATTGATGTTGGGCCCGTTACTATTCAGCCTGCAGAGTTCTTAAAGCCTGCAGTTATCCTGATGCTCGCGCTCTATTTAGGAAAGATGAAAGAGAAAATAAAGAGTTTTAAGTATGGATTGCTTCCGTTTAGCCTTATCGTTGGAGTTCCTGCCTTACTACTCCTCGCGCAGCCAAATACTTCTACAACGCTCATCATTGGCGCTACTGCAGCGGCACTCTACTTTCTTGCAGGTGCGCCCTGGAGAGATTTTGCTGTACTTGCAGTTATTACGTTAATTGCACTGAGTGCGCTTTTAGTTACACGACCGTATCTTATGAATCGCGTGATGACGTTTGTTAATCCCGCACATGATTCTCTTGGAAGCGGGTACCAAATTCAGCAATCTCTCATTGCTATTGGGTCCGGCGGTATGATCGGGCGAGGGTTTGGACAAAGCGCACAGAAGTATAAGTATCTGCCAGAGCCGGTAGGAGACTCGGTCTTTGCTGTGTACGCAGAGGAGTTTGGTTTTGTTGGAGCAGTACTACTTGTACTTTTATTTGCAGCATTTGCTATGCGCGGGTTTGCTATAGCCGCACAGGCGAGCACTGCGTTTGGAGCATTTAGTGCAACGGGTCTCACCCTCCTTATTTCGCTCAGTGCGTTTATGAATATTGGAGCAATGCTCGGTATTATGCCGCTCACCGGTCTTCCGCTTCCTTTTGTATCCCACGGAGGAACTGCACTGCTTGCAGCACTTGCTTCAGTTGGAATTATCTTGAATGTTGCAGCGCATAGGAGCAAGAGGAAGACGTTTGCATAAGTATGCCGAGTCTACTTTTACTACTCGGTGTTTTAGTTGCAAGCGTTGGCATATTTTCATACATACGGGATACCGTTCGTGGGAAGGTAAAGCCCAACAAAGTTACCTGGCTCCTTTGGGCAATAGCTCCGCTTATAGCAACTGCTGCTGCAATTTCAGATGGAGTTGGGTGGGCAGTGCTACCTGTGTTCTTGTCTGGGTTTGGTCCGCTACTAGTGTTCTTGTTTTCATTTGTTAATAAGGAGTCGTATTGGAAACTTGGCCGGCTTGATTATATTTGCGGACTCTTTTCAGTACTCGCTCTTATTCTGTGGGCAGTTACGAACCAGCCAGCAGTAGCAATCCTTTTTGCAATTCTAAGTGACGGCATTGCCGCAGTTCCTACAGTTATAAAAGCGTGGAAGCACCCAGAGACTGAGAATGCCGGTCCGTTCCTTTCTGGACTGTTTACCGCCTCAACTGCATTCACAGCAATATCTGCTCTACGCTTCACTGAAATTGCATTCCCTATATATCTCATAGGCATCAACTGCATTCTTGTCTTTTCTATTCTACGAAGGAGATTCCGTCGCGCGTAGCTAGTTTCTGTTATAATCCAGCTATTCTGGTATGAAGATACTTTTCACTGCAGGGGGTACTGGGGGCCATTTCTACCCCCTCATAGCTATTGCAGAAGCAATACGTGATGT
>JAHJZL010000052.1 GCA_018826405.1 Patescibacteria group bacterium | reverse complement strand
GTCTCGAATAGCAGGCCACGCGCGAGAGAATCCAATGCGTACTGCTTCCCTTCCTCCCACACCTCTTCGGATCTCTTCTTTCATACGCTCAAAGATAAGGACGTTTGCATCAACGGCCATACCAATTGAGAGGATGAATCCGGCAATACCCGAAGCGGTAAGTGTAATCGGCACACCCTTAATAACGGCAATAGTTATAAGTACATATATAACGAGCGCTACAGAGGCAACAAGACCAGGCAAGCGATACCAAATGATCATGAACAAAACAACGAGTGCAAATCCAATAATCCCTGCCATGAGGCCAGCTTCAAATGCACTTGCACCAAGGGTTGCGCCAACCGTGTTGCTTGAAACAAGCTCAATAGGAACAGGCAATGCACCAAAATTAAGATTACGCACTAACTCGCGCCCTTCTGTTGGAGAGAAGTTTCCTGAAATAGTAGCAGTGCCGCCTGCAATTGTTTCGCGAATAACTGGTGTTGAGATTGGCTCTCCATCCAAATAGATAGCAAGTGTTCGTCCAATGTTTTCTTTCGTGAGGCGTTCAAAGATAGCCGCTCCCTCATCATTAAACGTAAGGACGACGATTGGCTCGTTAACTCCTGCCCCGCTCGCGCTTCCAAACTGGAGATCAGCTTTCTTCAAGTACCTCCCTGTTAGTTCTGTCTGCGCAAAGACAGGAGTGCCGCTCGCAACTTCGTCTGTAGCTATACGGAAATCAAGTGTTGGAGTCATCCCAATTGCATCAACGGCTGCCTGTACATCAGTTACGCCAGGAAGCTGGACAATAAGGCGGTCCTCCTCAGCACCCGCAACGGCACTTGAGCGCTCAAGCTCAACGAGAGGCTCGGCAACTCCAAAGAGGTTTACGCGCCTATCAATAACATCTCGCAATGAGTTAAGTGCTCCCTGTTTGTCTTCTGCGAGGTTGTCTGTATTTGCCCTATAAATAAGTTCTGTTCCTCCAGCCAAATCAAGACCAAGCTTTATTGGAAACGATTCCGGCCCATTTGTAGATACTGCGAACCAGCCCAAGAGGCCTGAAATAATGAGGACGCCGAGGGCGGGAAGAAAACGCATGATAGGTATAGTCTACGCCTTTTTAAGGTGCCTGCAACGCCCTTTCCAAAAGGACTCCTGCATTGCGGAATAATGAAGCAACAGCAACTGGCCCAACACCTCCAGGAACAGGGGTGAAGAGCGCTGCCTTCTGTGCGCAATCTGGATGCGCGTCTCCTACAATTGCGCCTCCTTGCTCTGACGTACCAGCATCAATTAAAACAACTCCTTCAGCTATGAGGTCTGGAGTTATAAGTCCCGGAGATCCAGCTCCTGAAACAATAATTTCCGCATCAGCGAGCAAAGACATATTCCCTGTCTCAAGAGTTACAACAGAAACCATAGCTCCCTGCATACGCAGCCAGTGCGCAACTGGCTCGCCAACGAGTCTTCCTTGGCCGATAACAACTGCTCGCTTCCCAGAAACTGAGATCTCTGCACGGGAGAGTATTTCTTGCACTGCGCAGACAACAGGGGGCAGCAATGCATCAGGCGATCCGCTTTTAAACAATTCATACGCCTCTTGTGAAAGTACATCTGCGTCTTTTGCTAAAGGAATTGAATTTAAGATTTGCTCTGAATCCAAATGTGCTGGGAGCGGCAATTGCACAAGCAATGCATCGCATCCGCTTTTAAGTACTGCCTCCACAACCTCTTCTGTTGAAGAAGTCTCAGGAACACGGACAATCTCTAGATGCATCCCAGCGTCTTCAGCTCTCGCCTCCTTAATTGATAGATACGACTCAGTTGCAGGAGACGGAGAAACAACAAGCGCACGCACAACTGCACTGCGTGAAATAGATTCACGAGTTTCTCTTAAAATATCTTTTGCGAGCGCACGGCCGTCGCTAATCATACTTCTATTCCCCATTCACGCTTTAACTCTTCAATACCTTCTTCCAGGGTGATGCTCGGCTCCCACGACAGCAGCGCTTGCGCACGTGCAGTATCTCCATATGTGTCCTGTGCGTCTCCTGGTCTTGGATCGAGGTATTCTCTCTCTCCTCCAATAAGACTTGCAAGAGCGTCTACTGATATATTGCGGCCTGCAGCAATGTTTATAACCTCACCTCCCCCAACAGAAGAGCTCTCCATAGCAGACAAACATGCACGCACGACATCTCGGACATGGGTGAAATCTCTTGTGTGTGAGCCATCTCCTGTTATAGGAAGTGGCTTCCCTTCCTTCCTGCACGCGAGGAACTTAGGTATTGCTAGTGCGTAGCCTCCATCAGGGCGCATGCGTGGTCCATACACACTAAAGAAGCGGAGCGTAACCGTTTCAAGTCCATAGTTTTCCGTAAAGAGTCTCGCATACTCTTCTCCTGCAAACTTCTGAAATGCGTACAAGCTAACTGGGCGCACCTGCATATCTTCTGTGAAAGGAAGTGTGTCCTGTGTCCCGTAGGAAGAACTAGACCCTGCATATACAACCCTGCGCACACCAGCGTCTCTCGCCGCCATGAGTACTGAGAACGTGCCGTCTATATTGGCGCTATGTGATTCCTCCGGATAATCGTATGAATATGTAACGCGTGGGAGTGCAGCGAAATGAAAGACTCCGTCTGCGTCCTTAAAAATCTCTCTTAGTGCATCCGTATCCAGTACGTCAACTTCGTGCAGAAGAGCACCCTCTGGCACATCTTCTTTTCTTCCATTAACTAAATTGTCGACGACATGCACTTCATTGCCCGCCGCAAGAAGCGCGTCCGTTACGTGCGATCCAATAAATCCAGCTCCTCCTGTTACGACAACCTTCATGGTTTTGGGTTACGTGATTCCTCTGGAACAAAAGATTCGTACACACCATCTGTATACCGAAACGCGTCCAGGCTTTGATACTGATATTCATACCCGTACACACGAGTTAGCTTGCTGCCATCAACGGCAATAGGATAGGAGTATCCTTTCCAGCTTCCTTTAGCTGTTGGTATCTTCCCTCTCGTTGCGTGCCACAAAAAGGCAAACGGCAATCGAGCCATCCATGGCTGAATAAGAATTGCCTTCTTACCAACTGCAGCAGCCATATCCTTTCCGCGCACTACGTCTCCTGGAGGACAAATATTAAAGACTTCGTAGGAATCTTTCGGCTCGCTAAAAGCGAGGAGCTCAACGAGATTTACTACATCGTCTTCGTGGATAAACTGTCGCACCCAGCGCGGAGTAACTGGCACAAAACGAGTAAGTGCAGAAACGATTCTGTATACGAAGGAATCATTTAATTGTCCCGCAAGTGCTGCCTGCAACCCAAAGCGTATGCGCATAAACCGACCCCGCGGTCCTGTTATGGCTGCCGGGCGCACAATTGCAGTTGGCACCTCTCTTCCCTCTTCCTTCGCTTCTTCAAACAACTTCTCCAGATGTTCTTCTGTAATACGCTTCTCTTCAGCGTACAGATAGTCTGTCTTTCTGAAAGGCTCGTCTTCAGTAAACCGGTGCTCCATGGTGTTATCTGCAAACGCTCCATACGAGGCAACCGTTGAAAAATGAATGAGTCTTTTCACAGACCCGCCCTCATATGCAAATGCAAAGACTTTGTCAGATCCTTCTATATTCCATTTCCACGTAAGTGGACGATCACCGTATATCTCTCTAATCTGCCACGCTGTGTGAATAACTATGTCAGGAGCAAGAGCCCGCACTTGCTCCTCCCAATCGTCAGCAGTGTTTGATTGGATATAGGTGAGCTTTGGCTCGTTCTCAATAAGCTCTGGGAGCGGCTCCTTATCAAGACCGATAACACGCGCAACGTCATCTCGCTTAGCGAGACGCTCCACGAGCATGGTCCCCACATATCCAGCCGCCCCAGTAACTAATACAGTGTGTTGCATATAGTCACTCTACCAGGCCGAGAGCCTGAACAACATACGCTTCACGGTCTTGAGCGCTATTACTAAATCAAGACCTAATGACCGGTGTTTTAGATAATAAAAATCATAGGCAAGCCGGACGGTAGTCTCCCGTACAGATTGGGGGCTCATATTGCCCGGCTCATACTGCTGATTAATCTGTGCCCAACCTGTAATTCCTGGCTTCACGCTATAGCGCATGTTGTAGTGCGGCAGTGCCTCTGCCAGACGCTTGCCAAGTGTAACTAAATCGTTCCGCGGACCAATCAATGAGACCTCTCCCTTAAGTACATTAATAAACTGCGGGAATTCATCTAGAGACGTCTGGCGAAGAATACTTCCGACTCGCGTAACGCCATTCTCGCTCTCCCCTTCCCATGCTCCCTCATCTACCATGCGCATACTTCTGAATTTGTATGCCTGTATACGAGAGCCTCGCTCTCCATATCTGTCCTGGGAGATGAACAAAGGACCTGGTCCCTCCATTCGAAGCGCAATCCATACAAACGGGAGCGCAATAAGCGTGATCAGCCCCATAAGCAATCCGCCCGCAATATCTATCAGTCTTTTAGGAATCGTATACCACAGTGGATCTTCAACAATTACATTCTCCAAGAACCATCCCTGGTCGAGTAAGGAAAGTGGTATGCGATCAAAGACCTCTTCATACAGATCTGCAAAATCAATAAGCTCGTACCCGCGAGCTGCATTAGGAAGGTCATAGAGCGCAGGCAGAAGTCCGCGCGCATCGCACGCAGCCATATCTGCAACAACAACTTCGATTCCGTCGGGCAAACACGTGCGTCTCTTCTCTGGCGGAAACGCAAGGAACTCTTCTGGAGTAACGGCTGAAGAAAAGGCAATGTGATACCGCGGATTGCTATTAACCTCTTCAGCAAGTTCTGCAGCTTCAGCACCTTCTGCAATAAGTACTGCTTTCGCGCGAGACCTACGAATAGAAATTCTCGGGTATACAGCAAGACGCCAGATAAATATAAAGACAAGCGACACCCCCAGATAAATAACGAGTGTTGTCTTAGGTGCAATTCCTACACCAGGAACGAGGAAGAAAAAGAGCGCCGCAAGGATAATGTTTGCTACCTGCGTGCGCACGAGTGCCTGAGGTTGATGACTCTTAAAAAGAATCGTTCCCTTCCCATAGAGACCCGACATATAGAACACAATGGTCCAGATAATAAACAGGAGTGCAAAAGGGCCAATGTGGTCCCGAACCGAATCCATACGCGGCAGGGCTCCTGTACGCAAAATGAGCGTCACGTACAGTGACGCTGCAAATACAGCGATATCGCCTATGAAAAGTAGCGCTGGTGCGCGCCTGCGGCCATAGATCATGTCTTCACGGTATACTATAGAACATCCAGAGGATCATGGAAGTCGCACCCGAAAAACTCCCAAAACAGACTAAACGTATTTTATACGTCATAACGAAGGCGAATTGGGGCGGAGCACAACGTTATGTGTTCGATATGGCTGTTGGCGCACAGGCTCTTGGCCACTCTGTGCTTGTTATTTCAGGCACTGAAGGAGTGCTTACCGAAAGACTCGCCGCCGCTGGCATTCCCGTATACACAATTGGAAGCATGCAGAGAGACATTAAGCTGCATGCTGAGCTCAATTCTTTTAAGGAGCTCCTCGCTGAAATTCGTGCTTTTGCACCGGACGTTGTGCACGGAAACAGCTCAAAAGCTGGAGCACTTGCGGCTGTTGCTGCGCGTATTGCACGCGTTCCGCTCATTATATTTACTGCACACGGATGGGCTTTTAACGAAAGGCGTCCTGTGTGGCAGCGCGGCATTATTGCGCTCCTACATTTCTTTACGGTTTTCCTCTCGCACACAACTATCTGTGTATCAGATGCCGTGCATCGACAAGCGTCCTGGATGCCCTTTGTGCAAAAGAGACTTAGAACAGTGCATGTTGGCATTGATGCTTCTGAGCTGTTGCCTCGTACAGAAGCTCGCACACAGCTTGCTCCAGATTTTCTCAAGGAGTTTCCTGACGCGCTGTGGGTAGGAGCTCTTGCTGAACTGCACCCAACTAAGGGCTTAGATGTTCTCATTAAAAGTTTTAGCACTGTTCCTCAGAATGTCGTTCTCGTAATCATTGGAGAGGGTCAAGAATGGGGGCACCTTCAGAAGCTTGTTCAGATTGGGGATGCGTCTGGGCGCATAGTGCTCGCTGGCTTTGTTAAAGACGCTGCTCGCTCTCTTTCTGCATTTGATATCTTTGTGCTCCCCTCACGAAGCGAGGCGTTAGGGTATGCCCTACTTGAAGCAGGTTCCGCTTCTCTGCCCTCTATTGCAAGCAATGTGGGTGGTATTCCCGAAGTCATTAAAGACACGGAGAGCGGAATCCTTGTAGAGCCTGAAGATACTCACGCTCTTGGGGAGGCGCTAACTCTTCTCTCGCAGAACGATCTCTTGCGGAAAACTCTTGGCAAGGCTCTTAACGATCGCGTCACTCGTGTGTTTACGAAAGAGAAAATGCTTCGCGAGACATTCGCGCTCTATACTCGCTAGCCTACGTATTCCTGCCCCGCTGATTCTCTGGGCACACTCCTCGCCTCTCTTGCAAGTGCTGCAATAATTCCAAGCGCTGCAAATTCAACAATAAG
>JAHJZL010000051.1 GCA_018826405.1 Patescibacteria group bacterium | reverse complement strand
TGGTCTTGCGATTAAGTTCTTGCCACAGATGCTCGGGCAAATGGGACTTATAGAAGCGAGCCGTCTTGGACTATCCTTCCTGCCTGAAGTTGGCATGGTTTTGCGCGGCGGAGTTCCTAAGCTTGTGCTCATGGCTGAGTTTTCAGAAGACACACATCAACAAGCACTCTTTAAGACAGGGCAAGCCCGAGCAGCTCTCAAAGAGTTAGGGCTCTCAACTCGTATTGCGCGCGACGAGCGGGCTGCAGCTAAATACTGGAAAGTGCGCAGAGAGAGTTTTGCACTCTTGCGCAAAAACGCGCACGGACTATACGCAGCGCCCTTTATTGATGACTTCGTTGTTCCGCCTGATTGCTACCCGGAGTTCTTACCAAAACTCAATGCCCTACTAGCTGAGTATGATTTGCTCTACACCATTGCTGGACACATTGGCAACGGAAACTTCCACATCATTCCACTCATGAACCTGCAAGATGCAAAGGTACGCCAAACAATTCTTGATTTAGCACCAAGAGTGTATGAGTTGGTTATCTCCTACGGGGGCACTACAACCGGCGAGCATAACGACGGAATTATTAGAACTCCGTATCTTCCTCAACTCTTTGGAGAGAAGATGGTGCAGCTTTTTGAAGACACGAAGCGAATCTTTGATCCTTTAAATCTGTTTAATCCGGGAAAGAAAGTGGGAGGAACGTTTGCAGATATTGAAAAAGATATGCTTCGCAGCATCTAGCACGTGTTAAATTACATCTATGCAAGAGGACTATGATGCGCATGAGGCATTAGTACGGGAGTTAAACGACCCAACGCTTCGTACTGAATACGCACGCGCCTTTGACAATTACCGCACAGGGCTTCTTGCCCGTATTTTTGGGTGGTTGCTCGTATCTTCAGGAACACTCGTATACGGCAAGCGCCCCTGCTATGCAAAGTTTAAAGCGATTGAAGTTATAGCGCGCATTCCCTATCAATCATGGGAAGTTGCAACATACACGCTTTTGACTGGATTTTATGCGAACGAAGAGCGAGCAATTGAACTTACAAAAACAAGTGCATTCAGCAGGCACGCACAGGACAACGAAACTATGCATGTTGTTGTGCTGTCGCAGATCGTAAAAAGATTGCGCTGCGAAGGATTCTTCCGGCACGTGCTTATTCCACTATTGTTTGCATTCTTCTATTTCTGGACCGTTTATCTTCTGTATATGTTGTCTCGGAAGTCTGCGCTTGAGCTAAATTATCTTTTTGAGAATCATGCGTACCACGAGTACGATCAATTCCTGATACAGGATGGCGAGAGACTAAGAGACACGGCAATTATGTCTGACTTCTTAGTGCACTACGGCAGAAATTTCCGCAGCGAGTATGAGTTTTTTGAATCAGTACGTAACGACGAACTTATACATAGGAACCGATCCATCCGAGAGCTCCAAGCAAGACTTAAATAAAAAAGCCGCCTGCGTGAGCTGGCGGCTTTGTTATTATTTGGGCGCTTTGCCGATCAGGGTCACGACGTTGTCAAACGAGGCGCGGTAGAAATCGATGACCCGCACTCCGTCTTTATAGCCGATAACCAGATCCTCAGCTGGACGATTCTTGAACCGCTCTCCGACACAGCGCAGCAGGACTTGATTGTCCGAGAGACGCCATTCCGGGTGGGCGGCCAAAATCCAAGCAAGGGATGCAAGATCAGGAAAGAACTCCTGCACTCCACATTCAGGAGACACTTCTTCAGAAGTGCGTACCGGAAAAATGCGAAGCGGATTCCGTTCAAACCTATGGTCGCCCAGCACTCCTTGCTCACTCTGCAGATGGTCGAAGGCTTCGATGGTTTTGTCGGCGACCGAGAACTCCTCTTCCAAGAAGCGTTCGCCGTGTCCCTCGATACCCTGCATACCCTTTACACGGGAACGCAGGCCCCAGCCGCTGCTGCGGTGCCAACCTTCAATTGAGGCCGGGACTCGAAAGCAGCCGAACTGATCAAACCGAGGAACTGCAACGAAGCCGGCGTATCCAGACGGACAAGATCCGTCCTTCAACTGCGCACACTTGTCAGAGTGTTCGGAACTCAGTGACTTCACAGCACTCCCAAGTGCATGAAGTTGCTCAGACAGGGAGTGCAGCATAATCGGTGCAGTCCCAATATTCAAAAGCGTGGCTTGGTTAGCCATGTATATGATTCCCTTGTGTGATTGTGCGTAGCGCGCAAAATGCGAACTTCTAACCTTATTTTAGCACGTTTTTGATTATTATCAAGAATATGCAGTCCGCTATCCACTTTCCTCCTTGTTATTATTGCGGGTCTGTAGCATACTGCAAATAACTCGCCGAAACTCCAAATTGCCCCTAAGCGTTCGGCATCAGCGAGGTTATTACGTATCTACAAGCCCTCATGGCAACAAGCAAACTATATGTTGGTGGTATTCCATACCGCACAACCGA
>JAHJZL010000050.1 GCA_018826405.1 Patescibacteria group bacterium | reverse complement strand
GTATCAATCGCAATCGTGGTCTTTCCTGTACCGCGGTCTCCAATGATGAGCTGACGCTGTCCACGACCAATCGGTGTCATAGCATCAATAGCTTTGATACCTGTGTGTAGCGGCTGATTAACTGGAGCGCGATCAATAACGCCATACGCCTCGCTCTCAATAGGACGAGAGGTTGAGGCTTTTGTTGGACCCTTTCCGTCTACCGCTTCTCCAAGCGGATTAAGAACACGTCCAACCAAACTGTCTCCCACTGGGATTGAGAGCAGTTTGCCCACGCGTCGCACAAGCATTCCCTCGTAGACCTTTGAGGAATCTCCAAGAATAACGGCGCGCACGCCGTCTTCTTCTAGGTTAAGCACCAAACCATAGATTGGAGCAGCATCTTTCAGTGCTTCTTCAAGCGTACGATCAAATGTCGGATCAAAGAGCACCATCTCAGTCATGATGGCGTTTTCAAGACCATCGATCTCTGCAATACCGTCTCCGGTTGCACGAACGATGCCTGACTCTGTTGTTCCGGCCTTGCTCTCTGCAAGTCCTGCAATCTCCTTTTCTATGCGCGTAATGATGCTCTCCATACCTAGTTTGTAATTTTCTGATAAAGGTCTACTAATGCTTGCTTCGCTGATCTATCAACACTAATTCCTCCTGAACGGGCTCGCCATCCTTGGATAAGATCTTCGTTAACTGATACTGAGTTTGTATCAATACCAAGTTCTTTCGCTTCTTGTAGAGCCTGCTTCTTGTCACCCTCTGATGCAATTTCAATGTGAGGAGCAAGTTTCGCGTTTCGTGCCTGCAATGTTTTAAGCTCGCGAAGAATGCCCGGAAGCAGTTTTGCACGGCCTTCTTCTTTAAGATGCGCTACGAGGCCGCTAACAAGTTTTTCTTCGTTAGTTCCTTTTCGTAGAGATCGTATGAGTGCCTGTGCGTACTGCTTCTCCATAGTTAGCTTTTGCGAAGTACTTTCTCTGCTGCAAGAACAGCAAGACGTGCTACTTCCTTCTCGCTATCGCGAAGTGCCTGAGCTGCAGTCTCTTGTGCTCGAGCTTCAGCGTCTGCTGCTACTTGAGCTGCACGAGCCTCTGCCTCTTTAACAATGCGAGACTTTTCAGTACCTGCGAGCTCACGAGCAGAAGCAACAATGCCCTCTGCTTCAGTTTCAGCTCCGTGCACTACCTGAGCAGCGTTCTCGTCTGCTGCTGCAAGCTTTTGTGAAGCCTGCTCAGCATCCTCAACACCCTGCGCAATCTTTGCACGACGCTCATCAAGGGTTTTCATAACTGGCTTATACAAAAGCCAGGTTAGTGCTACAAAGAGCACGCCAAAGTTAATCAGCTGCGCAAGAAGCAGCTTTCCATCTATGCCGAAGGCTTCGAAGAGTTGTTCCATAGCGCAGTACTAACCGACTATCCGACGAAGCGGATGATGAATGAAACTACGAGCGCGAGAATACCAAGCGCCTCAGCAAACACGATTGCAAGAATCATGTTTGAAACAATCTTTCCTGAAGCTTCAGGATTGCGTCCAATAGCCTCCATAGCCTTGCCTCCAATAAGACCAATACCGATACCCGGTCCAAGCACTCCGAGTCCTGCGGCAATCGCCATAGCGATCAACTGTGCGGATTCCATTTCCATAACGTAACTAAATTTAAGGTAATAATGGCTCAACAAACATCCCAGAGCCGCATGAAAGCCTATTAATGGCTCTCGTGCGGATCCATGATTGAAAGCTTGATAAAGAACAGGGTGAGCATTGCGAACACCACTGCCTGAATAAAGCCAACGAACACTTCAAATGCCATAAGCGGCACCGGCAACAAGTACGCAACAAAGAACAAAGCCACTGCAATCATCACCTCACCCGCGAACACGTTTCCGAACAAACGGAAGGAAAAAGAGATGAGGCGTCCTACGTTAGACAGCAATTCGATGATGCCCACTACGAAGTTAACCGGTGAACTAAAATTAACATATTTCCCGGCATACTTGAAAAAGCCGAGAATAACGACGCCGCTAATTTCGATAACGAGGAAAGAAATAATGGCGAGCGCGAGCGTCATATTAAGGTCAGCTGCAGGCGCTCTGAACAAAGGAACAAGTGATCCATGGCTCTCAATTAAGAGAGACCCAATTCCCGGAAGGAATGCGAGCTGGTTAGCAAGGAAGACAAACAGGAAGATTGTCATGATGAGCGGAAAGAACCTGCGCGCCAGCTTCTCATCCTCAAGCGTCTCAGTCATATAATTGAGTACGCCCTCAAAAAGCATCTCAACTCCAGCTTGAAGTTTCCCAGGGACAAGAGCAATCTTGTTTCGGAAGTAAAAAGCGAATCCAATAAGGAGTGCTACCGTTACCCACGTCATAAGAAGTGAGTTTGTAACTGGGAAGTTAAAGATACGAAAAACTTCCTCAGCTTTGAGTACTACGTGAATGCCACTTGCGTGTTCCCCTGCCTCCTCAGCATGTGGAGCAGTTTCAGCCGCATAGGCAATAGCGGTGCCGAACACCGCATGTAAAAAAGACCCCATTTGGGCCAGTACCCCTGTCATATAGCTAGTGTAGCAGGCAGCAGGCTCCTTCGCAAAATAGAGTCCGTGTACACTGCACAGATTCCAAAGGTACAGACTCCCCATGTTGATAGACTCGTAGCTAGTACGGATTGCAAATGCAATATTCTTTGTTACTAATCTGCGAGCACCAGTTGAGATTAGGGCCCCATGGCCTGCAGGATGGCGAGATCCCGGTAGTTGTATTAGGCGCGGCCTCTAGCTGTGTAACCCAAATAGCACCAATAGAGTTACCTGCGCCATAATTGTAGTAGCAGTATGTTCCACCCCCAGGGCTACGGGGAATTTGTGCTAAAAATTTGTCGTTTATAAAGCTCGTCATCAACTGATCATACTGCGTCTGGTTGGGTCCTCCATCGCAAACTTGAGTTCCAGAAACAAGATTTGGTGGCATGGTCCCATACTTATCAAAATAAAGACTTAGTACTGTATTAAGCTGCCTAAAGTCTGCCTGTTTCTTAACGTCTCTTCCTTTCATTCGTGCAGTATTCAAACTTGCAAGCACAACACTAGATAAGACTCCAATGATTGCAATTACTACAAGTAATTCAATTAGAGTGAAGCCCTTAGTTTTTGTGCTGCCAATCCTCATAATTGAGTATTCTTCAGGCTACTACTTGTTAATCTAATAAGAATAACAGAGCGAGAAGGAACTAACAGCGTGACAAGGGAATAGCAAGAAAAAGTCGTAGAGGCATTCACTGTTAAGACAACTACCTACAACACTCCGCTTAAAACAAAGCCAAAGCTAACCAGTCCAAATACCGCAGCCCATACAACAGCCCCTGCTGCGAGGTCTTTGCTGAGGCCAATAGACGAGTGATGCTCTGGATGTACCTTGTCGAGAGCGGTTTCTATAGCTGAGTTCTGCAGTTCTGTAACAACAACAAAGAACCAACAGAAAATAAGAAGAAGCACTTCTGCTGGAGAAAAGGGTCCAAACAGAAAATAGGATGCGGGTATACCAACTATTCCAAGTGCTAAATTGCAGCGAACTGCAAAATCATGCGCAAAAGCATGTTTGAGACCCCGAATCGGGTGGGAAAGCCTCTTAATCCAAAATTTCATATTTGTGGACCCTACCGGACTTGAACCGGTCACCTCATCCATGCCATGGATGCGCTCTACCAGATGAGCTAAGGGCCCTCTGTCCTTACTCTACTTCCCTTGCTTCAGAGCTTCAAGGTCTGCAAGCACACTCTCAACATCGCGTCGCAAGCGCTCAAGTGCCTTTGCCTGAGAAATTCTCTTTTGAGGCTGCTCGTTGTCATCTTCGTCGTCTTCTTCGTTCATCTCTTCAAAGTCTTCTTGAATCTCTTCAATGTCTTCAGAGATCTCTTCAAGATCCTCCTGAATGTCATCCATGTCTTCGGTGAGCTCATCAATGTCCTCTTCAACCTCACGCAAACTCTCTGTGTGACGGTTAACTGTTATCTGAATAAAGATAGCGAGATAGATAGCCTCAAGCGAGACAATAGTAGTGAGCACAAGCAGCATAAACTCCCAGGAGATAACATTGAGGATAGAAAGAAGAAAGAAGCCTGCAAATGCAGCAGTGTGTACGAAAAGAGAGGCAGGCGAGCCAACGCCCGCAACTATGCGCTCAATATTTGTTGGAATCTCTGGAGTTTTGTCACGCATCAGTGTGACCGTACCACTGAATCCATACATGTCCAAGAATTAGCCTGTGCGCAACAAAGGGTTTGCGTGCGAGCCATTGCCCGCTACACTAAACACAATGGCACAATCACCGCAGCGACAACTCATGCCGCACGCTTTTCCCCAGCGCTCACAACGCAAAAGATTTCGTCGCCCACAACTCCATGCTGTTGTTTCTTTAGGCATTGCCGTTCTTGTTGGTATTACTGCACTTCTCTCCCTTCCAACAGTTATTGCAGTTGACACCAGGCTAGCTCAAGCAGAGCCAGTTAAACCTCCGTTCCCTGTTACGGTTGATCCAGTTAACGAAACAATTGTTGAAGATCCTGAAGTTGAAGCACTTTTGGACGACACACACGGCACGCTCGCAGCAGCGTCAGGCCTTGCAGGCTCTGCACTTGCCTGGATAGCTAATGCAGTTGCTTCAGTTCCTGTGTACCAGCAAGTTGCAGGAAGCGATCTTGCTTTTGTTGACATTAAAGCTGGATACAGAGAAGAAGAGGTTGCGTATGCCTTTGGCAGACAGCTTGGATGGAATACAAAGCAACAAGCAGCATTCCTTAAGCAGGTACATGAGAATGCTCCGATAATAGAAGAGGGGCAGTTTGTGCCTGGGACATATGTATTAAGTTCTGCAGCAAGTCCAGCCTATGTTCAGGAGCTACTCAGTGATCGTTTTGCTAAAGAGATTAGTGCACGCTACAGCACGACGAGCGAAGAAGTACTTCCTATTACTGACGTACTCACCATTGCCTCTATGCTTGAGCGAGAGACACGCAATCCAGCTGAGATGCGTCTTATCTCAGGTATTATTTGGAACCGCCTATGGGCAGGTATGAACCTTCAGATTGATGCAACGCTTCAGTATGCAAAGGCATCTAAATCAACATCAGGTTCGTGGTGGCCAAAACCTGTACCAGATGACAAGTATATAAAGTCTGCGTACAACACATACAAGAACAAGGGGCTTCCCCCTGGACCAATTGCAAACCCCTCAACGGCTGCAGTACTCGCTGCACTAAATCCAAAGAAGACTGACTGTATCTTTTATTTCCATGATAGTAGAGGGGGGATGCACTGCACACCGACATACAAAGAGCACGTAACCCTTCTTAAGAAGTATTACGGACGCGGAAAATAAGGTATCGGGCTGCCGGGAATCGAACCCGGTCTACATCCACCCCATGGACGCGTACTACCGGTATACTACAGCCCGCTAACTAGTCTCAGAATCTAATTTAATACAAGGAAACCAATAGAAAGTGTTGTCGCGTACAAACTCCACAAAAGATACGGGACAAGCAAGAGTGCTGCTGTGCGTGAGTGCTTGTAGAACATTCTGATGAGCATCAGGATAAGAACATCAAGAAGAAGAATAACGAGCACGGCTAGGAGCAACTCGTGCATGCCAAAGAACACGATGCTCCAGAGTGCGTTAACAACTAGGTGTGCGCCAAATAGCCAGAGCGCGAATACTTTGCGTATTCCTTTAGATCTAGATACAAGGAATGCAGCAGTACCCATAAGCACATAGAGTGTTGTCCATACAGGAGCAAAGACCCAGTTAGGCGGTGTCCAGCTTGGCTGTACGAGTGTTGTGTACCAAGTCTCTATATTGCCTGCAGTTCCAAAGGAACCGATAAAGCCTGCCAGGAGTGAAATACCAACAAAGAAAAGAAGTGAAAGAATGGTTCTAATAGTCATGCTTAGTAGTTCAAGAATTTAACGGCAATAAGGTAGGTCGCAAATGAAGTAGCTGTCGTTACAACCATTCCCCACATAAGGTCAACAATAGTGAGCGGAAGCGGCCATCCAGTTAGTGTTGCTAGGTTGGTGAGGTCATACGCCGCGTATGTAGCAAGACCAAAGAATGCAGCACTGAGGAGAAGTTTAGGTAGCGAATGTGCGGCAAGCGCAGGAGCAACTACAAAGTACGCAACAGCAACGGCAAAGATAATGTAGAACAAAAGTGCTGCTCCCCAGACAACATCAGGGCGGAGCATGCTTCCAAGCTGCGCTTTATAGAATCCTCTTCCTACAACTCCAATCCAGAGCACGTCGAGAACGAACATTATTGGGAATGCGATGCCAGCAAGTATAAGTGTTTGCATAGAAGAATATTATCCGAATAACGTCTTTTCTAGCTGTTTTCTTTCCTTCTCATCATACCGCGCTTTAACAAGGTCAAGAACTATCTCCATATTCTGAAAGGCAGGATCTTCTGCAAGATCTATAAGCTCGTCGAGCGTAACGGGCTTCAATATAATGCGCTCTCCTGGGTCTAGTTCAGGTTCCTGCACCTTTTTACAGTTGCGAGCAATATATATGTATATGGCCCATTCAGTCTTTGACGAAGGCTGTATAGCCTTCCAGAGTACTAATTCCCCTGCTTCGTATCCTGTTTCTTCAAGCAGCTCTCTGCGAGCCAATACCTCAGGATCCTCTCCCTTCTCTCCTTGTCCTCCGGGAAAGGTTAGTACGGGGAGTCTGCCTGGCTGCTCGTCTTCTGCTAGCAGAAGCGTTCCGTCATCAAGCACCGGAATAACAACAGAAGAATCTTGGCGCTTTAGTTTCTCAAAGGTCGTAGTTGATCCATCAAAAAGTTCTTGTTCCCACTGGTATACATCAAACAAGATTCCAGAAAAGACGCATTTAGCGTCCTCTGGGAGCGGTTGTCTGCTTGGCGGTCTCTTATCCATTAGTTCTAAGCGTAGCACTGTAGAGAGGGTTTGGGTATGAGTGCTATGTTTTGAAAAACTTATCTAAAGCCTCTAGTGCGAGATCATTAACCTTCCTAATCTCATCTGGGTTGTGGCGATACTCATGGTCCATACCCTTTATGAAAATAAACTCCTTTGGCTCATTTGCGCTCTCATAGAGCTCTTTTACTCCCTCTGGCGGAACAGCTTTATCAAATTCAGTTGCAACGAGTACAACAGGGACAGTTATTCTCTGTATATCTGCCATGGCGTCGTACTGATCTCTATCGAGAACGTGTGTAAAAGGAATACTAAACTCTCTACGCTTAGTATCTTCACCAGGAATATCTCTGCTGCTATTACTTACTCCTTCAGCTTCCAATTTTTCGCGGCGCGCACCTGTTACTGGCGCATGCGAAGGCATAATTCCAAGTACTGCTGAAATCCTTGGATCTCTAGCCGCACATAATATTGATACTTGTCCGCCACGACTATGCCCTGCAAGAAGTACGTGAGTATATGGGCTTTCCTTCAGCATATGGTCAAGAACGCTTTCAACATCCTTGAGATACTGCGACGTTAAATACTCAGACATCTCTCCTTCGCTTTCCCAGGTACCAGTTGGATCAAACCTGACTGCTGTGTACCCCTTATTAGCTAGATCCTCTCCCAGCATTACGAGGTGCGTATAGTCTTTAGTGTCTAAGTATCCAGGGCATAGGATCGCTAGCTTTTCAGACTTTGTAGCAGGGCGGTGAATTACTGCTGCTATCTTCTGGTTGTTGCTGTTCGGTATCTTAATGGATTCCATAGGATCTACTGTTATAGATGTGCACCGTAATTCTCTTTAAAGAAATTAGGACCTGCTTCTGGAGCATTGAATACGCCGTTTGCTTCCTTGTTTAGCTTTTGTATATACGCAAAGAAATCTTCTTTAGAAAAGACAGTTAGACCCAACTCCTCGCAGACGCCATTCATCTCATCTATTAGATCAGTTGCATTCTCGCCCGCATGCGCCATTTTCTCAGCTTCAAAGTAGTAACTGTGTCCAGGAACTTCAACTAACGCAAACTCTATTCCCTTGTAATCGTATACATGACTTTTGCGCACAGCAAGTACAGCCTTCTCGTATCCTAGAGCGGCAAATATCTCTGTAAGCAAATCAAAGGTACCTGGCGCTGTCTTAACAGAAAGCTCCTTACGAGATTCTGAGCCTCCCCATTCTCCAATCTTAACTACAATTTCAGGTATGCCATTCGTTACGCGAAGGCGTATGTCCTTCTTGCGTTCTTCAACTCCCCCAGGAAGGAATGTGGAGTAGTCTATAAAAATTCTATCTTTCTCCTCCTTCTTTTCCGCATTGGTATCAAAATATGACTTAAGTTTTGTGTACTCTTCGGTTGAGAGCAGACCGCGCACTTCTACTTCAATATTCTTTTCCATTGTGTGTAAGTATACCTTCAATTCAAAATACTAAGGAAGCATAAAAGACCCTTTCGGGTCTTTTATCAACAAATGTGGTCATTCTTGCACGATATTAGAACTTCCCTCATTCAATCGCGGCCAATACGGTTTCTTAGAGTAGTGGACTCGTGGGGTGGTCTGAGGGGTTGAAATTGCCCTTCAATGCCTAGAGATGCTCGGTGGTTAGAACCACTAGGGGTTCTTCTTCATAAATAGGCAATCTGCTCCAAAGCTCTCAAAGGGACAGTGCTCTTCTCCTGGATGCGAGATGGTCACATCTTTAGTTCCCAGTGAAAGATTCACTACTCCTGTATAACCTTGCCTGAGCAAAGTCTTGGATAGATCAAACTCAATGACATTTTTCCGATCAGGATGTACTTGTATGAGGCTGTAAACTGGTTGATTTTTCTTTGACTGTCCTACCAGCACGACCGTGACTGGACTCGTAACCCCTGCGAGTACAGAATCCCATTCCGCCTTATCTGGGCAGTATGCAGAATTTTTTGCCCAAATAAGGATGGTTGTTAGTGCATCATAGGACTTCTTTGGAGAAAGTTTGGTGCGAAGCAAAAACTCAGGCAACGATTCTAGAGAAGATGCGCTTGTATACGTGACAACCTCTACATCCTGCATTGCGTAGTCAGGTGCGCGATCTATTGGACGCCCAACGACAGTGGCAGTTCGAACATCAGGTGAACCTTCGGCATCAGATACAGGCTGCATCCAGTATTGTTTCCCTTCGACTTCTTGAATACCAGCGATCATTACAGCTACAGCCCACATTTCCTCAGCTTTCTTTCGCGCCTTAGCATCACCAAGACCCGGGGCAAAATCCGTACCGAAGTGGGCGACCACATTGAGAGCCGAGTACCATCGTTTATCCTTCATCATCGCCTTTTGCATAAGCGCATGATGCTCGCAGAATCTAAGCGTGTCCAGTGTCGTGGCATGTGAATGCATCTGGAATCCCTATCAACCTACTGGCCTAGAGGCCTTCGAAGATTAGAACCAAATTTATTTAGCGAATATCATGCCTGCCATCGTCATAAAGTTTACGACGATGCATAACTGATATGTCTGCAAGCCGAGCAGCTTCCCCTCTGTATAAATTATCCAGCACATGTTGAAAATCAGTTTGGACTTCCTTCTTAAAACCGGCTTCTTCATCTTTCCACCAATACGATACTCCGCCGTCCACTAAATCTCTACCCATTGAATTGAGGAGTCTTGCAATGTCATTAATTAACTCATACATGTTGTCGCTGGATGGAATAGTAGGAAGCACATAGTCTTTTTCTCGATGTGCAAAATATGTGTCACGCGCACTCTTCAACATCTCCAATGATTCTTTATGCTTCTCTTTCAGAGTCTCGAACTCTTCATCTCGATTGATTTTATATTTCTTTGCCTCGTCGAGCAGGAAAGATAGAGTTCGCTTCTGCTTATTTTTCCCATCCTCAAATAATTGAGTTATTGATAGTACTGTTGCGTAACAAATGCCGCTTTCGAGTGAGCGGAAAAAATAATTATACTTCCCCATTATCTCGACATTATGCTCCGCATCCTGTTCACTGAGATAAACTTTACTTTTTGACAATGCACAACAAAACAACAACTCAGAGTATGTGCTGGTCTCGTATAAATGATTAAAGAAACCGTCCCACAGCTTTTTTAGTTCCTCCTTAGTGCCTGTTGAGCGCATGTGCAAAGCATATGCTCTTCTTAGGAAAAAGACTATGTAAGCCGTCTAGGAGATTAGAACCTCCCAAAAGCCAATCGCACCAATACGGAATGACGGAAACCTTGACTTCGTGAACAAATGTGGACCGTACAGGATTTGAACCTGCGACCCCCTCATTGCAAATGAGGTGCTCTACCAACTGAGCTAACGGCCCATCCAGGAAACTTTACCGTCTCTTCCCGCGAAGAGCAAGTTCTACGAGATGGGATAGGAAGTCTGGGAAAGAAACCCCAATTGCCTGAAGGGATTTAGGCAGCAAAGACTCTGCTGTCATACCCGGAAGGGTGTTGGTTTCAATGAAATAGATACCGCGGGGCGTAACCATAAAATCGCTGCGGGAATAGTGTCTGAGTCCAAGTGCTTCGTGCATAGTGCGCGCATGGGCTATTAATTCGTCCTGCACGGGCTTTGCAAAGCGCCCTGGAACAATCTCTCTTGTCCTTCCTGAATACTTAGCCTCGTACGAGAAGAAGTCAGACTCTGGAGGGATAATTTCAATAGGAGGCAGCCCGTATAACTTCTCTCCACGAAGATCTTGAACAACGCCAACTGTTGCTTCAGTTCCTCGTATGTACTCTTCAACAAGAACTCCTTGAGCTCCTGCTTCAAGAAGTGCTGTTATAGCGTCATGCACTGGCTTGTATCCGCCCACAATTGAAATACCAACAGAAGATCCCCAGCGTACGGGCTTCACTACAACAGGTTGATGGAATGAACGCGTTATCTCTTTAGCAGCAGCTTCTGCATCTGATTCCCTCTCTATAAAACGATACTTCGGGGTCTTTAGTCCGTGTTCCTTGGCTTTCTCCTTTGTAAGCACTTTGTGCATAGCCAAATACGATCCAAAGGAATCAGAGCCCGCATAGGGAACTCCGTAACGCTCTAGAAGCTTCTGCACTTCCCCATCCTCTCCATACTCTCCATGGAGCCCGATGAGAACTGCATCAACAGACCGAAGGACTTTCTCGGGAGTCGTAAGACGTCCCTTCTCATGCCACGCTCCTTCCTTATCAATATAAATATCTCTCGTTGAATACCGCTCCTCAGAGAGGTTTGTGAGAATGGCATGTCCTGTCTTTAAAGACACTTCATGCTCTTTGGAGGGACCTCCTCGCAAAACTCCAACAACAGTGCCACGCATATAAAGAAAGTATACCGTATGAATAGCGAAAGGGCCGACATAAATGCCGACCCCTTTTGTGATCCATGTGCAATTTTGAAGACGATACCTGATTGCGTTCGGTTTCCACTGAGTGGCACCTGACAACGATCGGTTTTTGACGTCTCTGTTTCGGATCGCTTGCGGCGGGTAGTTAGAGCCGCTATGACCAGGGCTTAGAACGCCCCGTTATAGGTGGTTCGTCGCAATGCCATGTCGGTTGTGGGTTGAAGGTCCTTTGCACCCTTGTCAGGTACTAGTAATCCTTCGTGCCCATTCTGCCTCCCGTGCTAAAGGTTCAGTTTCTTTTTGCTCCAACAGCCGATTTCTCGGCTACGCTCCCCCTGGCTTCTGGCCTGGCGAAAACGTATTTGCGATACTACTTATTTAAAAAAGATTTGTCAATGCACTATTTCCCCTGCATGCTTCTTCTTCGTGCTGCTCTGTGCTTTGAAAGCGAGAACCTATGCGCTTCGCTATTTGCAAGCACTGCATCAGCATCAGATATGCCTGCACGCAAACTGCCCAGCACTTCTCTTGGGCGATGCTTCTCGTCTTTAACAACAGCAACAACAGGAATACCAATACCGACTTCCTTAAGTACATCCTCTGCTGCCTTCTTGTGTGTCTTTCCACCATCAACAACAAACGCTTTAGGAAGCGGCCACTCAGCGTGTCCAAGCCTGCGAGACAAAAGTTCTTTTAACGATGCAATATCGTTGTTCAAAGACTTCCCGCTAACTCCCTTAATATTAAACGTTCTGTAGTCTCTCTTAACTGGCATGCTGTTTTCTATAACCGTAAACACACCAACGGCATTAGTGCCTGAAAGATGTGCCGTGTCATACGCCTCAATACGAGGACTTGCTGTCTCTCCACGGTCTTCTTTAATCAAAGAAACATCTTGCACATGGTCAAGTGAAAACAACTGTTTTCGTATAGCAGCAGCTTCTTCAAAGCGTTCTTCCTTCGCGTACTTATTCATTTCCTTAGTTAGGGTAGTGCGAAGCGTCTTAACTCGCCCAGAGAGAAATAGGGATACGTTCCGAATAGATCGCATATACGCCGAAGCGTCCATGTTCTTTGGGTAGTGTCCTATCTGTCTATTGAATTCAATTTTAGCTTTCGCATGCTTGTTGCCTTCTCCAACAGGACGAGGGGTGTCAAAGAAGGGAAATATCTTCCGAATAAGGCGGAGTGCAGCTTTCAACTGATACCCCGACGGAAAAGGACCGTGCACTGCTTTAAGTCGAAGATCCGAGAGCAACATCTTTGAGTTCTTAAAATCTATCTCCGCACCTCGAATAGCAAGAACTCTTGGTATCTCTTCTTCAGTTATAACTGCATACAGGAAGGTCTTATCATCCTTGCCCATAGCATTTGCTTGCGGCAAATGCTCTCTGATAAGTGCAGCCTCACGCACCAATGCCTCAAGTACTGTTGGAGTAGTCTCATACGAGATTCCGTCTGAGAGGGTAACCATATCAACAATGCGCGGACCTCTCGTTGCCATAAGCTCGCTATCAAAATAGGACCGAGCTCGATCACGCAAACTCGTTGCCTTCCCTACATATAGAATCTTCTTCCCCTTCCCCTTGCCCTTCGTAAACAAATACACACCAGGGCAATCTGGCAGATCAAATTTAGGTAGGTCGGCTCTTTCCATAGCTCTATCCTACGTTTGGTTATAGCGAGGCGCAAATGAAAAGAGCTCGCGTTATCGGCGAGCCCTTTGCCATCCACACGAAACAAGTTCGCGAGGAGTTCCTCTACCGCCAGCGCGCCTAAACGCAGCTTTAGCGATGAGAGATTTGTCAGGCATTCTGCAGGCGAAGTTTTGCCAGTCGATGCCTAGTTCGTTCGCAAGATTGTAGAGCAGTCGGTCTGGCGGAATGCCACCGAGCTCCGTAACCATGCGTCGATGTCCTGCGAGCGTCATAAGCTCGCCACTGTCTCTTTTGACAATGACGGACTCAAGCGCCTTGCGGAAGCACGTAATCCGCGCAGAAAGCGAGAGGCGAACTGTAGATCGCGAACCGTCTTCATTCAGCTTGCTGTTGCCCAAGAGTGGGGCGCAAAGCAGATGAATCTGTGGGATGCAGATTTTACACTGCTCCCAATGTGCGCGGATCTCCAGAGGATCGCCCGTGCACTGCGTTATTAGGTCTGGCATGTCTCCCTCCCCAGAGAGTTAGTGAGAACAAAGCGTTCTAAAGACTAAGTATACCAGAAGTATCTGGCTACTTCTTTTTGCTCTTTTTGAGCATTTTAGAGAGATACTGGCCCGTATGAGACTTCTCAACATCAGCAACTTCCTCAGGAGTTCCCTTTGCGATAACTTTTCCTCCCCCATTGCCCCCTTCAGGACCAAAATCAATAAGATAGTCTGCAGATTTAACTACATCTAAGTTGTGCTCAATAACAACAACGGTGTTTCCGCGACGCACTAACTCTTGAAGAATTTCAATAAGCTTCTGAACATCGTCGTAATGAAGTCCAACGGTAGGCTCATCAAGAAGATAAATAGTCTTCATCGTTATCGGACGGTACAACTCGCTCGCAATCTTTACGCGTTGTGCCTCTCCTCCTGAGAGCGTTGTTGCAGACTGTCCGAGTGTTAGGTACTGCAGCCCTGTAGAGTTCAGTGTCTCTAATCGGTCATTAATAGCTGGAATATCTTTAAAGAATACTTCTGCTTCTTCAATGGTCATCTGAAGCACGTCATAAATATTCTTTCCACGGTACGTAACTTCAAGCGTTTCCTTCATGTAGCGAGTTCCGTTACATACGTCACAAGTTACATACACGGTTGGCAGGAAGTGCATTTCAACAGCAATAAGACCATTGCCCTGACACGCTTCGCAGCGCCCTCCTGCAACATTGAAAGAGAACCTGCCTGGCTTCCATCCACGAGCACGAGCCTCTGAAGTTGCTGAGAACAGGTCACGAATATGAGTAAACGCTCCTGTGTACGTTGCAGGGTTTGAACGAGGCGTACGGCCAATCGGAGACTGGTTTATAAGCACAGCACGGCCAATATACTCAGTTCCTGTTATAGAAGCACAGTGCTCAGGCTCTGATTGACGCTTAGCCAAGCGCTTTGCAATGTTCTTGTGCAGGATGTCATACAGGAATGTAGACTTTCCAGATCCTGATACTCCTGTAATAGCCACAAGCTTTCCAAGAGGTACTTCAATATTCTGATTCTTTAAGTTATGCAGCGTTGCCCCCTTAACTTTAATTGAGCCCTTCTCTGACGTACGTCGCTCTTCAGGAACTTCAATGCGCTTCTCGTCTCTCAGGTACGCAAGTGTTGAAGAGCCAGAAGTATTCTTTGGAGCAGTGAGAAGCTCGTCCAGCCATCCCTCAGCAACAATTGTCCCTCCATGCACACCCGCTCCGGGGCCAATGTCTAGAATGTAGTCTGCTGCGTAAATAGTGTCCTCGTCATGCTCAACAACAAGAATAGTATTCCCGAGCTCCTTCAAGGAGATCAGAGTTTGTATCAAACGATCATTGTCTCTCTGATGGAGACCAATAGTTGGCTCATCAAGCACGTAGAGCGCCCCTACGAGCCCAGTACCAAGCTGAGAAGCCAGACGAATACGCTGTGCCTCGCCTCCTGAAAGCGTTGCTGCAGAACGGTTAAGGGTTAAGTAGTCGAGACCAACGTTCAACATGAAATCCAGACGACTCGTTATCTCCTTAACAATTGGGAAAGCAATCTCTGCGCGCATTTCAGACAACTCTAAGCTATCCATAAAGTCTTTCGCCTCTCTAATAGAGAAGTTTGTGAAATCAACGATGTTCTTTCCGAGCCCGTCCTTCTTAGATCCAGTTAAGTACACGCGCAATGCTTCAGGACGTAGGCGCTTTCCTTCACACACAGGACACGGGTCTGAAGAGAATAGAGACTTAGTCCCAAGCCCATTACAGTTTGGACAGGCACCATAGGGACTATTGAATGAAAAGAGTCTCGGCTCAACTTCAGGGAATGAAGTGCCGTCGTCGGGACAAATAAACTTAGCTGAAAGCGTCTCAACGCTTCCGTCCGCATGCTTAATCTTTACGAGTCCGTCGCTTTCCTTAAGTGCAAGTTCAAGCGCTTCAGACAAGCGCTCGCGAGCAGCATCAGGTGTTCGCTCAAACTCAGAGACATATATAGAATCAACAACGGCATCAATATCGTGTCGCTTGTTTCTGTCGAGTGTTATCTTCTCGCGCAAAGACTGAGGCTTATTGTCTATGAGCACCTTCTCAAATCCTTTTCCAAGAAGATCGTACAGAAGCTGGTAGTACTCACCCTTCCTGCCCACAACCACAGGCGCATAGATAACTACTGCAGTCTTATCAACTGCAACTCCCATAACTTCCTCGCTATTAGACTTAGAACGAGCTGCGATGCGCATTTGAATAAGACGGATCATCTCTTCCTTTGAGAGCTTCTCAATAGGAAGATCATGATGAATACAGTACGGCTGACCTGCGCGCGCATAGAGTACGCGCAGGTAATCATAAATCTCAGTAACGGTAGCTACGGTTGAGCGCGGATTATTTGAACGAGACTTCTGGTCAATTGAAATTGCAGGAGAAAGGCCTGTAATCTCATCAACATCTGGCTTCTGCATCTGATTCAAGAACTGACGTGCGTATGCCGAAAGAGACTCAACATATCTGCGCTGTCCTTCGGCAAAAATGGTATCAAAGGCGAAAGAGGACTTTCCTGATCCAGAGAGACCGGTAACAACGGTCATAGCACCC